>JACMIU010000555.1 GCA_014380985.1 Armatimonadota bacterium
CGGGCGGCGGCGATACGGCGGCAATCGTCGCCCACAAATCCTCGATACTCGGTAGCGATAGCGCACTGCCCGCCGGGATATAAAACAGTAGTGCGTTGGTCGCCGATTCGATTTCGCACCACGGACAGGCGGCGCAGTCGCGGAAATACTGATGACCGGGATGGAGGGAGCAAACCTTTAGTGTGCGCCCCAATACTTCGAGGCTGCGTACCCATTCCCGCGCCGTTGGTCGCAATGCGCCGGGCGGTTGCGGCAAAAACGCTTTGTCAAACCAGCAGGAAAGCGTGTCCGGGATTGCCGACAGGGGAAGGGTTCCCGGTGGCGGTTGCATTTGCCGCGATTCCGATTTCGCGCCGTAGGCGAACCGGTATTCCTTGATGGCACGCTCAATCGGCATATCGCCCTTGCCGGTGAATTGACCGGAGAACGGATGCCGCCCCATAAAGAGTATCTGAAAGAGTAATACCGCCAATCCGAAATTATCGTGGTTTGCGGTGCGGTCGGCGCGGGTGAAGTTCGTTTCCTGAAGTTCGGGGGGCGTGTGTGTCGAAACGCCGACGCCGCAGGGAAACAGTTTCTCGTCGAGCCGTAGGTGAAAACTATCGCAGTCAATCAAAGAAACGGTAGCGTTCTGCGTGACCAGCAGGTTGCCGTGGTTCACGTCGCCGATAACGTGACCGTGTTCATGCACCACGGCGAACGACCGGGCGATATTGGTCGCGGTATGCACCAAAAATTGCCACGTCGCGTTCGGGAATCGTTCCTTACGGGAGCGAGGCCCGTAGAGAACATGAACCTCCTCGGCTCCGGCGATCTTCGGCATCAGAAAGCCAATTGCCTCGCCGCCTTTCCTCGCGTGAAGCGTTTCCACGGGCCACGCGGCAAGGCGCGACAAGCCCGGCGTTTGCGCGGCGACCATCGCCTGCAGTTTTTCGCTCCGCTCATAAGTAGGCTTATGGTACACTTTGGCGACAAGATGGCGACGGTCGGGCAAATCGTACACGCTACCTTCACCACGCTTTGCGAGAAGCGAGCCGAGGAGTACGATTTGGCTTTGGCTGTCGAAAACTTGCATGGTTTAGGTTTCGTCAGGCGGGGACGCACAGCGCGATGCTAAAATCAAGGTTTTGTCGTCATCGGTGCGCTCATTGACGCGCTCCGACGACAGAAACTGCTCCAAAAGTTGGGAGGTTTTGTCGGCATCGAACGGTGCGGCGTTGCGAAGCGCGTCAAAAAGCGGTTGGAAAAACGCCGCAAACGGAGACTTTGTGTTATGCACCAATGACAACCGCTCCAAGCCGTCGGTGAAAATTGCTACGTCCTGCACCGCGCCCATGGTTTGAAAATCGAGATAATCCGACGCGTTCAAATCGGTCAAAAAATTGGTGGTACTGGCATATTCGCCTTGCTGGGGCCAGAAAATAACTGCGTATTCGCTACGTGTTTCGCCGGTAGAAACCACAATCGCGCCGTCGCCCACCTGACAGAACACGGTCGTGTCGCTCCCGGCGACCACGGCGAGCAAGGTGCAGGCGTAATCCTTCACCGTGCGGTTCGCCGACCGGGCTTCGCGCAGGATAATTTCCTGATAGCCGCTTATCCATTTGACGATATATTCGCGGTCAATTTCGGTGGCTTTGTAGCCACGGGCGAAGTATTCGTACAGCACGGCGAAAAAGTGATCGCAAGCCATTTCCGCCCCCTTCGCCGAGCAAACGGCGGTTCCGGCTCCGTCGGAAACCACACCGATTAGCACCTCGTTCCCGTCCACATCGGTAAGCGAGTGGCACAGCGAAGAATCCTGACAGACTGTGCGCGACTTGATGTGTGCGGTTCCGGCAACCGAGCGGAAGGCATACCGCCACGGCGATTCGTCCATTAGTCCACCATCCCCCAACCGGCGGGGGTAACGGGGTTTTCGAGCGGAACCGGATCGCCGACCGAGGAACGCGAAACACTGCTGAGCGAACTCGATAGCCAGCTGAACATATCGCGGAAGCGTAAGCCCTTGAGTTTGATAGGCTGGCGAAGCGAAAGACGTTGCATCACTTCCAAGTTGCATCCTTCGACGCCGATAGCGAAAAACAGAAACGATTTGCTTTGTTCGCCGAGTTGAATCCGGTTCGCGGCGTTCGCCCAAAGGTCGGTCGGTGCGCCATCGGTGACGAGAAAAAGCCACGGGCGATAATACGAGACGCCGTTTTGTTTGTAGACGTTTTTGCGCTCGTCAAGCATAGATATAGCGCGTTCAATCGCTTCGCCCATCGGGGTATCGCCGCCCGCCGCGAGTTGCGGGGGGATGAACGATTCGGGGGAAATAAAATCGGTCACGGTTCGCACGGGTCCGAACGAAACAATCGCCACCTCGACGCGCTTGCTCGCCATCAAATCCGCCATCAGTTCATCCTTGAACGCTATCAGTCCGTTGTTCAATTCCTGAACGGGGTTGCCGAACATGGAAGCCGACGTATCCAGAAGCAAAATGCAGGGACAACGCGGTTCGGGGTTATCGGCGAACTCGGCGGCAAACGGCACTTGGTCAAAAATATCGCTCATAGTGGTTTTGGTATCAGTGTATCATGCAAAATACATGCCGGAAGCGTCTTGATTTTGCGGCGTGTGTCAACCGCGCCGCCGACTAGCTGTCGGCGGTGCGGTTGACACCTGACGCGCCGCCATGCCATACTTGCCTATGACTTTTTCGTCTGCCCGCTACAACGACGGCTCGCAAAACCCGCCCCGGCTACGGCTACAGTTTGCCCTCTGGGGCTTGGAAAAACTGCCGATGAACGCGCCGGAAGAAGCGCGGTGGACGCTCGATGAAAAGTTCGCCCGGCTGAAAAGCGCGGGCTTCGAGGCGGTCGAGTGCTGGCTCACGGACGACAACGAAGCCGAAACGAGAGCCGCGTTAGACCGGCATGGCTTGCGCCTTGTGCTGGGGCATCGCCCGTTCACCCCCGCCGATATTGACGCGACCGTCGCTCGCGCCGTGCGTTTGCAAGCCGACTTCGTTTTCGCCCAACCCGCCGACGCCTTCACGACGCTAGAAACCGTCGCTGAACTGGTGCGATATGGGCAAAACGCCGCCGCCAAGCACAACCTGCCGTTTTTCGTCGAAACGCACCGTAACAACTTCACCGAAACGATTCCTCAAACCGTCGCGCTACTAAACGCCGTGCCGGACGTAGGAATCACCGGCGACCTGTCGCACTTCGTTGTGGTCGGCGAGTTTTACGGTTGGGCGGACGAACGCGCTATTGACCGTATGGTGCCGGTGCTGGAAAAAGTTTCGCACCTGCACGGTCGCGTTTCGAGCGGCGAGGCGGTGCAGGTGGATGTCGGCGACGGTTCGGGGCAAACGCCGCAGTTTTTCGTGTCGCTTTGGGCAGCCGCGATGCGGCAATGGCTGATCGGGGCGAAACCGGGCGATGTGTTCCCGTTCGCACCGGAACTCGGTCCGCCGCGCTACGCGCTCACTTTGCCCGATGGAAGCGAGTTTTCCGACCGGTGGGAGCAGGGCTTAGTGATGGCGAATCTTGCGCGGCAAGCGTGGCGCGAAGCCGGGGGTGGGTAGACAACAGGGATGGCTACATCCCTGAACCCCGGACGCGGTAGAATAGCGGCATGACCACGGTAGACGGTTTCGTCAATATCCACAAGCCCGCCGGAATGACCTCGCACGATGTTGTCGCAAAGGTGCGGCGCATCCTATCCAACAAACGCGCCGGTCATGCTGGAACGCTTGACCCTGACGCGACCGGGGTACTCGTGGTAGCGGTCGGACAGGCGACACGGCTACTACCGTACCTGCCGCTCGAACCGAAAGAGTATGTCGCCCGAATCGTTTTCGGCACGGCGACAACCACCGAGGACGCTTCCGGCGAAATCACCTCGACGGCGGACGCTTCCGGTTTGACCGAGGAAACGCTCCGAGCCGCGATTCCCGCGTTCGTTGGCGAAATACAACAGGTTCCGCCGATGGTGTCCGCCGTGCATCACGAGGGCAAGCGGTTGTACGAACTCGCCCGCGCCGGTATCACCGTGGAGCGCGAGGCACGTTTGGCGCGAATCTTCTCTATCGAAGCGTCGGACTTCGCGGGGGGCGCGGCGGCAGAGGCGACGCTTCGCGTTTCCTGTGGCACGGGAACCTACATCCGAACGCTTTGCGCCGATTTAGGAAGCGCGGTCGGCGTCCCCGCGCACATGAAAACGCTCGTGCGAACCGCGGTCGGAAAGTTCGCCCTCGCAGACGCCGTAACGCTGGAGCAGTTGGCACCGGAAACGCTGATGCCGATGGAAACCGCGCTCGATTTTCCCGTGGTGAACGTCGAGTACGATCACGCGAAAGCCCTGATGATGGGGCAGGCGATTCCTGTTGTCGCCGAGGCGGGAACGGTCGCGCTTCATTTCGACGGCTGGCTCCTCGCGCTTGCCGAAACGAACGCGGCGGGAACCGCGCACCCGTTCAAAGTGTTTCCTAACCAATGGAACGAAGCCGAAGCACGACGACACATTTGAACGCCTCCGAACGCGCCGTAACGATGGGCGTCTTCGATGGCGTTCACCGCGGGCATCAAGCACTGCTCGCGGAAACGGTTCGCGTCGCGGACGCGCACGGCTACGCCCCCACCGCTCTGACGTTCGACCCGCACCCGTCCGCGCTGTTCGCCCCGGCTCGCACCCCGCTTCTGCTTTCGACGATGGACGAACGCACCGCGCTTTTGCGAAAGCATGGCGTGACCGACGTGATTATCGCACCGTTCGACCGCGCCCTCGCCGCTCTGACGCCGGACGAGTTCGTGAAGCAGTGGCTTGTTGATCGGCTTCGCGCCCGCTTCGTGATTGTCGGCGACGATTTCCGCTTCGGCTGTGACCGCTCCGGCGACACGGCGTTTCTGCGTCGCGCCGGACAAACGCACGGCTTTGAAACCGTCACCGTTGCACCGGTCTTTGTGGACGGCGTACCGTGCCGCTCCACGATTATTCGCCAAATGCTCACGGGAGGACAGGTCGAGTCCGCGCAAACCCTGCTCGGTCGCCCGTTCACGCTAACGGGAACGATCGCGCACGGTCGCAAACTCGGTCGCACCATCGGTTTTCCGACCGCGAATCTCCAAACCGCACCGGGCATTCTGGTTCCCGGCGCGGGCGTGTACGCTGGACGTGCCACCGTCGCGGGAGCCACGCACCTTGCCGCCATCAGCATCGGCACGAACCCCACCGTGACGCCCGGCGCGGACGCCCTGCGCACCGTGGAAGCGTTCCTGCTCGACTTCGGCGGCGACATTTATGGCGAAACGTTGACCATCACGTTTGACCGATTTTTGCGCGGCACAGAAAAGTACGATTCGCTTGACACCCTTGTCGCGCAGATGCACCGGGACGTAGCAAGGGTTCGCAACAAAGCGTAGGCGAAAGATAGCAGAATCATGAAATCGCCCCTTGCATCATGGTATTCACCTCGGCTGATACAACAACACCGATAGGGGCAGGTTCGTCGCAAAATCAAGGTGACGATAATGCGATATTCACGGCGGTTTCCAGTTCGGTTGACTCGCCGTCAAAGCCCACGAGGGATTTGACTATCTTGCCATTCTTGTCAACAACATACTGTGTCGGTATTAGCAACGCATTGTATAGTTTGTCATGAATCGCCGTTCCACCGGGAGAGTCATCAACGGCAAATAACAACGCATCGTATTGGGGATGGCTTCCTACCCATCGCTTAAATAGCGACGGGTCATCTAAAACAGCAACAGCCAGAACCACAACACCTTTGTCTTGGTAACGCTTAGCTATGTCATTAGTTTTCGCCATGCCGCGGATACAGGGGATACACCATGTCGCCCAAAAGTCAAGGACAACGATTTTTCCTTTGAAATCCGATAACCGCAGCGATTTGCCGTCTGGCGTCTTCACCGCGAAATCAGGAGCAACAACACCGGGTGCCAGCAGGGGACGATTCACTATCTCCTTCGCAACCTTAGGCGGCGCGTAGACGAAATCTTTGGAAGTGTCGGGAGTTGCCACCCGAATGTTGCTCAGTCTGACCTCAAACATCCGAGGTGTGCCATCCGGTTTGGGTATATAGAATGTACCAACATGACGGTGAATTCGGTAATCTTTTCCGACGTAAAGCCAAGCCGTGTAGCGTTTTCCGTCCTCGGCGAACTCATGCCGCAATATCTCGTAACTATTTCCTTCCCAGATCTTCGTTCCGTCATATATCAGCCTGTCGGTTTCTATTCCTGCGTTTTTGAAGGCTTTTGCCATATTGAAGAATATCTGTATCGGCAAGCCGTCTAACCATGCGACTGCCCCGGAACCACCGGGATCCGCGGTTTCCACTTGGTACTCGTTTTTAGCAGGATCAGGAAATCGCCACTGGGTTGTTCCATCCGAAACGAAATAGACCGGAGCGGTACCCGGTGATGGTTTCGCATACGAAATAATGGCATAATTCGGCTTTAATAGCCGTAGACGTCCCGACGTTGTGTTCCCAAACATATCCGATTTGACGAAATCGGCGGTAAGCGTTTTTGTCTTACTGGCTACCACCTCCATTTTTCCGAGCAATGCCTCCACTTGCGGATCGGCATGAGCAAAAACTGGGCAACTGAATGCCACAGCCGTAGCGAGAAAAATAATTTTGGGAAGTAATTGGTTCACGAGTAAAACTTTCTATGGACGCAAATCATAGCAGGCGTAGTAATTGTATAGTCTAAGAATAGTGTTGACAAGTCGTGTATTCCTGAATGCAGGTTCGTTGCCGCGTTACCTGTCCGAAGGTGGCTACATACACCGGTTCCGCGTCCGCGCCGAATAGCGACAAGCGGATACGGCGCGCATCTCCTTACGGGTGGCGATGGCTTGCCGCATCGTGTTGGCATCGGCGTAATAATCTTCGCCAAGTCGGTTGGCAAGCGGTCGCGCTTGACTACTTTGCAGTTCGGCGAGAACCTGCCCGAAGTCCTGCGTAGCGCGAAAGTTGCCGAGCGGGGAGGAAGCGACCGACCCACCGACTAAATAGGCGATGCCGAGCGCGTCGAAGGCTTCGGCGACTTCTGTGATAACGCACAGGGCGTCGGGCAGATTCTCGTCGGTCGCCGTCATTTGGTAACCGTTCTCCTCAACATTCCGACCGTAGACGCGGAGCATCAGGTCGGCGGAGATTCGGCGCGACACGAATACGTACCTCGTGCGCGGTAGCGTCGGGATGACGGCGCACCTCCGCGTGGACAAGCCTATCCAGCGTCCGGTTCATGTCGCCGATTCGGGCAAAACGCTTTTGCGGCGTCATTGCCCGAATCCGCGCCAGAAGCATCTCCTCGATGTGCGGGTCGGTGTCCTCGAAAAGCGGCTTCATACCGGTAGTATGCCGTTTCCGCCCCGCCTACTCCAAAGCGCGAACGGCTTCCGCGCACCGCACGCAAATATCGCGGAACAGCGGGTCGCGCCCAATGTCGCGCTTGACTAGCCAGCAACGCGGGCATTTCGACCCGACCGCGCCGCCGATTTCGATGCGTTCCACGTTCCCGGTTTCGGCTTCGCGTCGGGTGTCGGACACGTTGAACAGCATCGTCAGTTCGTCGTTCGTGAAACCGTTTAGCGCAGGGAATGCGCCAATTAGCGTGACGCGGGCTTCCAACGCTTTTTTGATACCGTTCGCTTTTGCTTCTTCAAGTGCTTTATTCACGCGGTCACGCACGGCGAAAAAGCCGTCCCACTGCACGGAAAGCGCGGGGTTCGTGTGTGCGGCGTCCACGACGGGGAACGGTGCGAGTTCCACGGATGGGTACGCGCCCGTTGCGCCGGGGAGCAGTTGCCACGCTTCTTCCGCCGTGTGCGACAGTACCGGTGCGAGCATCCGGCACAGCGCGGAGCAGATCGCGTGCAAGGCAGTTTGTGTCGAGCGTCGTTCGGGCGAATCCGGCTGGTCGGCGTATAACCGATCTTTGACGACGTTCATGTAGAACGCCGACAAATCGGTCGC
>JACMIU010000058.1 GCA_014380985.1 Armatimonadota bacterium
CCGAAAGTGGTAAATGTACCGTCGCGCCATACGAACGCCCTATTCTGTGCCTCGCTAATGCGATTACCGTTCGCGTCGTACTCTACCTCGGCAACAGATACCGAACCGACCATGTGTGCCAGATTATTTATTCCCGACACGAAAGGGGGGAAATACTCCTGCTTGGGCAAGTCGATAGGTCGTGCCACGCCGTTCTCACTCAAGTATTGGCGAGTACCGCTTTCCGTGCCGGAAGAGTCGAACACGGATTGTTGAACCAACAGTTGCCCGCGATTGTTCAAATCAAAAACCGTCTCATAAGGGGAAGAGGCACCGCTTGCCACCGACACTCCAGCGTTGGTCGTCGCCCCGTTTCGGTAGAGTGCCGCCGCCCCTATATCGTCATAATCGCCGTATAACGAATGGTCATACTGCCGGACGATTCCGGTGGCAACGTCGCCCCGGTTGTTGATTCTGCCGATGCGCCCCCGCCGGTAGTCCCACCACCGCGAAGGATCGTCACTCGTGCGCCCCCGACCTGCCGGCACGGAACCGGTGACAAGGCGCACCTCGAACGCGGTAGGGGTGCGGGAAACGCCGGGCGATTCGCTTCCCCCGCCACCGCAACCGGTCAGTGCGCCGGTAGCGAGGAGTAACGCTCCCTGCCCGGCGCGGCGCAAAAAGTCCCGGCGTTCGATTCGCTGGTCAAGCATAATGGCATCCTTTCGCCAACCGGCTCTACCGGTCGCTCATCGGCACAAACTTCAAGTCCCGTGCGCCGATGTACACAGACGCCGGGCGAATCAGACGTTGGTCTTCTAACTGGTCAATCATGTGCGCCGTCCAGCCCGACGTGCGCCCGATGGCGAAGATCGGCGTGAACAGTTCGCTCGGAACCCCGACCGCGTGAAGAATCAAAGCCGCGTACAGTTCGACGTTGGCGTACAAATCGCGCCCCGGCTTGAGTTCGGCAAGCACCTTGACCGTAGTGCCCTCGACAGCTTTCGTCAGCGTCAGCAGGTTCGAGACGTTCTGGTCGTTCGCGTTCGTAGCGAGAGCATCGGCGGCGTCAGACAGGAGTTCGGCGCGGGGATCGCGCACCTTATACACGCGGTGTCCGAAGCCCATAATTCGGCGTCCCTCGGTGATCTCGGTGCGGATAAAGGCGTCGGCTTTATCGGGCGTGCCGATGGTTTGCAGCATCTTCAGCACGGGACCGGGAACGCCCCCGTGCTTCGGCCCTTTCAGCGCACCAATTGCGGCGGTCAGTGCGGACACCATATCGGAATCGGTCGAGGTCACGACGCGCCCAGTGAATGTCGAGGCGTTCAAGCCGTGTTCGGCGACCGCGACAAGGTAGGCGTTCAAGCCCGCGACCCGCGCTTCGCTCGGCGTTTCGCCTTCGAGCATCTGGAGGAACCCGGCGGCAAGCCCTTGCTCCGGCAACGGCTTCGCAATCGGCAAGCCCTGCTTGACACGGTACGTATGCGCGACAATCGCGGGTATTTGCGCCTGAAGCCGGGCGGCGCGGCGGCGCGACCCGGCAATATCGAGGCTGTCCACGTCGGGGTCGCCGATAGACAGAAGCGACGCGCCCATTCGCAAAACGTGCATTCCATCCGCGTAGGGCGCGAACGCCTTTATCGCGTCCATCACCGGCGCGGGCAACTCGCGTGCCGATTGCATTTCGGCTTTAAGGTCGTCAAACTCGGATTGATTGGGCAGTTTACCGTTCCAAAGCAAGTAGCAGACTTCCTCGAACTGAATATTGCCCGACAGTTCGGATATATCGTAACCGCGCAGCGTCAGTTTCCCTTTTTCGCCATCCACCTCGGCGATATTCGTGGCGGCGGCAACAATGCCTTCCAAGCCTTTGGCAACGGTCGGGGTGGGTTTTGTTTCGTCAGTGGCGGAAGCCATAATATAATCGTATCCTTGCTTGAAAAATCGTTCGGGTATGACCGGCGGGGCGGTCACGCTTTGAACCGATTGTAGACGCTTTTCGCGTCGTTTGTCAACCGGCAACGCCGCTCTACAAACCGAGTTCGCGCCACCGGGCATCCACCCGCGTCACGATTTCCGGCGACATCTCAATCACGGGGGGCCAGCGGCGCGTAAAGCCCTCTTCGGGCAGTTTTCGTGTGGCGTCAATCCCCATCTTCGAGCCGTAGCCCATCGAGCGCGAGGCGTGGTCTAAAACGTCAATCGCGCCCATCGAGAACAGCGTGTCGCGCTGAGGGTCAATGTTGTTCGCTACCACCCACAACACTTCGTTGAGGTTCTGAACATCTACCAACTCGTCCACCACCACGATAATTTTGGTGAACATCATCTGCCCCAAGCCCCAAATCGCGTTCATCACTTTTTGCGCGTGACCGGGATACTGCTTGCGGATTTTCACAATGCACAGGTTGTGAAAAACGCCCTCGACCGGCAGATTGTAATCAATCAGTTCCGGCACGAACAGGCGAACGAGCGGCAAAAAGATACGTTCGGTGGTTTTGCCGAAGCCTTGATCTTCAATCGGCGGACGACCTACGATTGTCGCCGGATAAACGGCGTTTTTGCGGCGAGTGATCGCGGTGACGTGAAAAACCGGGTATTCATCTTCGAGCGTGTAAAAGCCGGTGTGGTCGCCAAACGGCCCCTCGGTGCGCCGTTCGGTCGCCGGGACGTAGCCCTCCAAAACAATCTCGGCATCGGCGGGGACTTCGAGCGGTTGCGTCAGGCACGGCACTAATTCCACCGCCTTTTTGCGTAGAAACCCTGCGAACACCATTTCGTCAATCATGTCGGGAAGCGGCGCGGTCGCGGCGTAGGTTAGTGCGGGATCGCCGCCCAGCACCACGGCAACCGGAATCTCGCGCCCCTGCGCCTCGTAACCCGCGTGGTGCCGCGAGCCGACCTTGTGCCGTTGCCAGTGCATCCCGGCGGTGTTGCGGTCGTAAATCTGCACACGGTACATTCCGACATTGCGCTTGCCAGTA
>JACMIU010000556.1 GCA_014380985.1 Armatimonadota bacterium
ACACACAAACTCTATTATCGCGCTTTGTCCGCCCCACTACCGGCAGCCGTCTCGCACGATTGGTTCGTAGCGGTATCCTGTCAGCGGTTTGCGCCACACTTCCGCTCGGCATTCTCGCCGGGTGCGGCGGGGGCGGGAGCGATTCGTCCAGCCGCCCCGAAGCGAGCCGCGCTACCGGTTCGGTGCGAATGAGCGTCAAGTGGCCCGAACTTAGCGGAACGCGCTTGATTCCCAACACCACGAAAAGCATTCGTTTAACGATCACCGGCGCACGCGGCACACAAACGCAACTGGTTCAACGTCCGAACGCCGGAGGCGTTTCCGACGTTCCGTTCGCCAATCTGCCCATCGGCAGTTACACGATCAGTGCCGTCGCTTACTCGACAACCGACGAAACCGGAACCGCTCTTGCCACGGGAAACACCACGGTTACGCTAACCGTGGATCAGCCCAATCAGAATGTACGATTCGCGCTCGGTGCGCGATTGTCCACGCTTGAGTTTTCTTCCGAAACGATCAGCATCAACGGTACTCCGCCCACGATTCAATTGAATACTGCGAATATCACCGTGGCGAATCTGGTATTGAGCGGAGAAGACGCGGACGGCGCGATAATACCGCTCGCCGACACCGCTATCACAATTGATAACCCGGCGATTGCGACGCTTTCCCGCGACCCCACCTCCGGCATTATCACCATCACCGCGGTTGCTCCCGGCGAAACCTTTGTCACCGCTACCGACCCGCAAACCGGGGTGACTATCCGGCTGAACGTTCGCGTGATTCAAGCAGTAGTCAACCCGATAATCGTGCCGGTTTGGACGCAGATTCTTGCCACCGCGTTCCGGTCGGGCGCGACCCTCGATACCACGCCGTCCACTACAAACCCTGCCGATTCGCTCAACGAAAGCCGTCTTTTGTTCACCGCGAACGGTCGGCTTTTGGGCTTTCGCACCAACGGCGTCAACGGAACCGGATTCCCTTCGGGCGGATTCCCCGTGGGTGAAAACTACAGCCAGCAATTAGCCGGTACGACCACGCAACTGAGCCAACCGATACTCGGACTAACAAAGAACCCACGTAACGACGCACGCCTTGCTTTCGTGCTTGCCAACGGGGGAACGCTTTACGTTGCCGATACCCGTGACGCGACGCGAAACCAAGCCCTTGCCGTAGACGGAGCCTTTACCGAGGCGGTCGGGCAACAGGAAGCGCGTTTATCGTCCACGGTAGCGGTTGCCGTGCGACCGGACACGACCCGCGTTGACTCATACTATATGGAAGTGTACATCCCGACCACCGATGGCGCACTCGGTCGCGCCCGACTGCTGAGTACACCGGTCGCCGCTCCCACGATTGATACGCCCATTGCTTACTATCAAACGCCCGGCGGCGGTTTGCTAACCACACCGGCACTTGATTTCGGTAACGATGTCGAAGATCCGTACACGTTGCGACGATACCGACCAACCCGTGCGGTCTACGTCGCATCGTCGAACCTACTGGGTCAATCGTCGCGTCTGCACGGCTTTAGCACTGCGGAAACGCCGACCTTTCCGAACGGCGGTCAACAACTGTTCCAACCGGTGACGCTGGACGGCGGCGTGGCGGCGGGCGTGGCGGTCGGTAGAACTTATGTCTTTGTCGCTACCGGCTTGACCGTGGGCGGCGAAGCACAAGTTACCGCGATCGAAAAAACCACTGGCGCGATTGTATGGCGGCGCGACTTGCCGGGTTCGACCCTTGTCAGTGGTGCGCCCGCCCTTAGCCCCGACGGCGAAAGCGTTTATGTCGGCACATGGGGCGGCGGCGCGGGTTCGGGAGATCCGGGCGGGCAGGTGTTCGCCATGAATGCCAACACGGGCGAAATACGATGGAACTTTGAGGCACCGTATATTGACGGCTTCGCGTTCTCCGATATTGATTCGTCCGTCACGGTGGGAATTGATGGCAGAGTCTATGCCGGTTCCTTGAACAGCCGCGTCTACGCGCTTAATCCCGCGGACGGGGCGCAACTGTTCGAGGGCGACCTACTGGGCGAGATTCACATCACGCCGGTTGTTAGCCCCGATGGAACGGTCTATATCGGCTCCGACGCCGGTTCGTTCTCTGCGCTTCGCTAAGCGGGATACCCAAAACGACCGGGGGCGCGGGAAGTGATTCCCGCGCCCCCGTTTTCTGCGACTCTTGATTCAGTACCGGTTCTATTGCCTTGAGGACGACCGTAGCATTTGCCGCAGTTCGGTCAGGTTGTTGGTCGCCGCGACCGCTTCGTCGGCGGTGATGCTTCGCCCCTGCACCAGTGCTTGTAGCGACTGATTGAGCGTGTTCATGCCGAAATGCCCGCCTTCTTTGATGCTGGTATAAATGTCGGAAAGCGATTCGCCGTCCTCGATCTGCTTCTTGATGGTCGGTGAGCCGGTCATCACCTCGACCGCCGGGACGCGCCCCGTGCCGGATGAGCGTAAGGCAAGCCGTTGCGACACGACGCAGGTAAGCGTCGCCGCGAGTTGCATCCGCACCTGATCGCGCTCGTGCGGCGGGAAAGCGTTCAAAATCCGGTCAATCGTGCCGACCGCGCTAATCGTGTGTAGCGTCGAGATAACCAAGTGTCCGATTTCGGCGGCGGTTAAAGCAACGCGCATCGTGTCGGCGTCACGCATTTCGCCAATCACGATCACGTCGGGCGTTTGCCGCATCACGGCGCGAAGCGCGTTCGCAAATGATTTTGTGTCCGCGCCGACCTCGCGCTGGGACACGACCGAGTTTTTGTCCTCAAACACGTACTCAATCGGGTCTTCCACCGTGACGATGTTGGCGCGGCGGTGTTCGGTCACATGGTCTACGAGGGCGGCAAGTGTGGTGGATTTCCCCGAACCGGTGGGGCCCGTCACCAGAATCAGGCCCTGCGGTTGCATCGCCTGTTCTTTCAGCACCTTCGGCAACATCAGAGCGTCGAGGCTGAAAGGGCGAAGCGGAATCAAACGAAGCGCGGCTCCAATCGCTCCGCGCTGAAGAAACAGGTTCGCCCGCACCCGAACCAAGCCCGACACTGTGAAAACCGCGTCAATCTCCTGCTGGTCTAACAGGCGGCGCATTAAATCGTCGGCGTTGCCCCCGGCGACACCCGCACCAATTTCGGTATCGTCCCCCGCCGCCGTGCCGGAGCGCACCAAGTTATCGCGGGTCGCGCTATACAGGACGCTCATCGCCATTTCGTGCATTTCCTCGTAGGAGATCGTGCCGAGGTCGGGGCGCGACGCGATACGCCCGTCAATACGCAGGGCGGGCGGGGCGTCGGCTTTCAAAATCAGGTCGGAAGCACGAGACTTCAGCGCAATATCAAGCAGGGTTTGGATACTTTTCATAGGGGATACTCACACGCTTTTGTTCGATATGTTATAATGAACCGTACACGTTGGGCAAGGCACGATAAGCAGAAATAGTTTCTGCAAGAATCGCGCCGGGAAGCGGTTGGTTCGCATATCCTAACTTTCCGCCCGATACGTCTACTACGCAATTATGGACACCAGTGACTTCCGCAACGGCCTTTCGCTCATCTACGAAGGCAACATTTTTACCATCGTTGAGTTTCAACACGTCAAGCCCGGCAAGGGCGGCGCGTTTGTTCGCTCGAAACTCAAAAACCTCAAAACCGGCGCGACGATTGATAAAACGTGGCGAGCCGGGGAACGCATGGATCAAGCGGTTTTAGACCGCCGCCCGATGCAGTACCTGTATGCTTTAGACGATGAAGCGTACCTGATGGATACGGAAAGTTTCGACCAGATAACGATTCCTGTAGAAAAAATCGGAACACAAGCGAAATACCTGAAGGAAAACACCGAAATACAGGTCGTACTGCACAAGGACGAAGTTATCGGTGTGACCGTTCCCGACTTCATGGAACTGATCGTCTCCGCAACCGATCCGGGGCTAAAAGGCGACACGGCGACCGGCGGCACGAAACCGGCGACCCTTGAAGGCGGCGCGACGGTGATGGTTCCTTTGTTTATCAACGTCGGCGAGAAACTCAAGATTGATACGCGCACCGACACGTACTTAGAGCGCGTTAAATCGTAATACAATAAAAAGGGGGCACGGTTAGTCGCGCCTACCTTTCGCGTCGGGTTGTTGTTCGT
>JACMIU010000059.1 GCA_014380985.1 Armatimonadota bacterium
TATCGCGCCGTACCTCGCGCCGCTCTCGCAGGGCGTCCGCGATTTCGGCGACGCGCCCGATGCCGCGCACGTCGTCAAAGTCTGCGGCAATTACCTGATCGGCGCGGCGATTCAGGCGATGGGGGAAGCGTTCACCCTCGCCGAGAAAAGCGGAGTGTCGCGCCAAGATACGTTCGCGTTTCTGACCGACACGGTGTTCAACTGCGCGATTTACAAAAACTATGGCAAGCAAATCGCGCCCGAAGTGTACGAACCGGCGGGCTTTCCCCTGCCCCTCGCGCTGAAAGACATGACGCTCGCGCAAGCCCTCGGTGACGAAACGCAGACGCCGCTTCCGTTTGTCGGCGTCCTTCGCGCCGGGCTAACCGCCGCTATCGCCAAAGGACGCGCCCATCACGATTTCGCCGGACTGGCGCGGGAAGCATCGGAGAACGCGGGACTATCGCCGGAGCGGGAAATAAAGTAAAACCATGAGTGACGAAGCAAAAGACAAAAAAGATGAACCGAAGCCCGATGCGCCCCCGCGCCCCGACCCGCCCGCACCGGTGGAAACGTCGCACGAAATCACAGTGAACGGCGAAATCCTGCGCTACCGCGTCACGGCGGGAACATTGCCCATCGTGGACGACGCCACCGGCGAAACACAGGCGCACGTGTTTTTCATGGCGTATATTTTGGAAAGCGATACGGCGCGCCCGCTCATGTTCTCGTTCAACGGCGGGCCCGGCTCGGCGTCGGTGTGGCTTCACTTAGGCACGATTGGAACCAAGCGTGTCGTAATGGCGGACGACGCCGGAGCCATGCCCGCCCCGCCGTACCGCGTCGCCGATAACCCGCATACGTGGCTACCGTTCACCGACATCGTTTTCATTGACCCGGTGGGAACCGGCTACTCGCGCCCGACGAAGCCCGAACACGGCAAGAAGTTCTGGAGCGTGCAGGGCGACATCGAAAGCCTCGGCGAGTTTATCCGGCTCTATTTGACGCGCTACGAACGCTGGACATCCGCCCTGTATCTGGTTGGGGAGAGTTACGGCACGACGCGCGGCGCGGGAATCGCCGGGTATCTTGTTGACCGGGGAATCGCGTTCAGCGGCATCGTGCTGGTGTCGGCGGTGATGCAGTTTCAAACGCTGGAGTTCGACCGGGGCAATGATCTGGTCTACCCGCTCTTTCTGCCGACCTACGCCGCGACGGCGGCATACCACGACAAACTCGCGCCGGAGCTGTGCGCCGATTTGCCGCGCACCCTCGCGGAAGCCGAAGCGTTCGCCGAAGGAGCGTACACCGCCGCCCTGCAGAAAGGCGACCGGTTAGGCGAAGCCGAACGCGCCGCCGTGCTGACCCAATTGTCGCGCCTCACCGGGCTTAGCGAAACGTTTCTTGACGACTGCGACCTGCGACCGGAAATCCAGCGGTTCTGCAAGGAACTGTGTCGGCGCGACCGCAAAACTGTGGGGCGTCTCGATTCGCGCCTCACGGGAACCGACGCCTCCAACGGCTCCGACACGCCCGACTACGACGCCGCGCTTGCGGCGATAAGCCCCCCGTATACCGCCGCGTTCAACGACTACGTGCGAACCTCGCTCGGCTACCGCACCGACGATGTGTACCATATTCTCGGAACCGGCATTCTGGAGCCGTGGGACTGGCAATCGCCGAACAGATACGTCGAAACCGCGTCGGGCTTGCAGAGCGCGATGGCGAAAAACCCGCACCTCAAGGTGTTCGTCGCCTCCGGCTACTATGATTTAGCCACGCCGTATTTCGCCACCGAGTACACGCTCTCGCATATGCACCTGTCGCCGGAAGCACGTGGGTGCATTATCACGCGTTACTACCCTGCCGGTCACATGATGTATATCCACGCGCCAAGTCTCGCACAGTTGCAAAGCGACGTACAGGAGTTCGTCGGTGGGTAGCGGTAGGGCGGGGATGTTCCATCCTCCGGTGGGGGGCGTTCCGCCTGAGTATCCTTCGGATACGGGCAGCGCGGTAGAGAACGTCGGGACTCGGACCCTACACCGGCAA
>JACMIU010000557.1 GCA_014380985.1 Armatimonadota bacterium
CGCGCCGCTTGGATTGGGCGGCGGGTTTCCCGGCGTTTCGGGCGGATTAGTCGGGTCGGGAGTCTGCGGCGGCACGGGCGGATTGTTCGGGTCGGGCGGAGCCGGATTCGGGTTGGGAACCGGGTTCGGTTCGGGGTTCGGAGCCGGTACCGGGTTCGGCATCGGAGCCGGGTTTGGCGCGGGAGCCGGATTTGCTGGCTTCGGAATGCCCGCATCCGCCTCTTGGGGATCGCCGCGTAGTATCACCGGTTCGGTGCTTTCATCGAGCAACGCTTCACGCAGTTGCCCCGTCACTAACTCTTTCGCGCCGGTGGCATAGAGCGATGCCGCTTTTCGGAAGCGTTCGGCATCCTCGGTGCTTTGCGCCTTTTTCGCCGCTGACTTCAGTAAACGAATATCGTTCGCCGCCTGTACCGTGGTGATTTGCGGCATAGAATCGGTGTTGCGGACTCCGGTCGGTTGCATCGGTTCGCCTAATGTTCTGAGCAGATCGCCGAACGCCTTACTCGCTGCGCTGTACGAGGTCCGGGCGTCGGTAGTGGTGGCACTACTACGAGTCTGTGCAGATTGCGCGTATTGCGCTACCCGAAGGAGCATCGGGCGTAGCCCCTGTTCTCCTACCGCAACCGGAGCATTGACGCCTCCGTTTTGTCCGGGCATTGTGTTCGGTAATGTGCCTTGTTGCTGTGCGGCGGCGATTCCGGCGGTCGTCAGCAAGGCGGTTATGGCGACAAAAGCAAGTCGCGTTTCCTTCGATGGTTTTAGGGTCAGCATAATGCTTTCCTTTCTACGTCGAGTGTCGGTGCGCCCGGTGATTCGGGTGCGGTAAGCGAACCGTTGTGGCAGGTGCAGTGCGCCCGCAACATAGGTTGCCTACCCTTGTCGTACCCAACTTTGCGGGTATCAAACCACTTCCACCGAACCGGTACGATATACTGACCGTTATGGAAAACTCCCTTTCGCGCACTGCGGCGGTGAAGCGCGACACGAGCGAAACCCGCATCGCTCTAACGCTCGATTTGGACGGCAGCGGCGACAGCGAAATCGCCACCGGTATCGGTTTTTTCGATCATATGATGACCCATATCGCCCGGCACGGACTGCTTTCGCTCAACATTGATGCCACCGGCGACACGCATATTGACGACCATCACACCGTGGAGGATGTCGGAATCGCCTTCGGAACCGCGCTCAAAGACGCCCTCGGCGACAAATGCGGTATCGCCCGTTACGGCGACGCCACCGTACCGATGGATGAAACGTTGATTACTTGCGCGATAGATTTTTCGGGGCGTGGCGCGTTCTACACGAACCTGCAATTTCCCGATACGCGAATCGGGCAGACATTCGCGTCGGAGTTGGTCGAGGAGTTTTTTCACGCGGTTGCCCGCAATGCCGGAATGACGTTGCACATCCGCCAAATCGCTGGAACAAACGCCCATCATATCGCCGAAGGCGCGTTCAAAGCGTTCGGTCGCGCCCTGAAAACGGCAGTTGCCTACGATTCCCGCGTCGCCGGAATCCCTTCCACCAAAGGAGTGCTGTAACGTGGATGTAGCGATTATGGACTACGGGGTCGGCAATTTGCGCTCGGTGCAAAAAGCGTTCGAGGTGCAGGGACACGTCGCGGTCATCACGGGCGACGCGGACGCGATTCGCGCCGCGCCGCGAGTGCTTTTGCCCGGCGTTGGCGCGTTCGGCGCGGCGGCGAATACCCTGCGCGAAACCGGCTTGGACGCCGTTGCTATCGAAGCGGCGCACTCCGGCAAGCCATTCCTCGGCATCTGCGTCGGGATGCAACTCTTGTTCGACACGAGCGAAGAGATGGGGACGCACCGGGGCTTGGGAATTATTCCCGGCGCGGTGCTACGCTTCGACGAGCGAAACATGGGCGCGGCGGCAATCGGCGTCAAGGTTCCGCAAATCGGCTGGAACTCGCTTGATTTCCCCCCATCGCGCCTACGCTCCCCCCTGTTTGCCGGATTGGAGAATGACTCCGAAGTGTACTTCGTGCATTCGTACTTTTGCCGACCGCAATATGACGATGCGTACACCGCCGCCCGCACCGATTTTATCGCGCCGTACACGTCCGCCGTTTGGAACGGCGCGAATGTTTACGGAACCCAGTTCCACCCGGAAAAAAGCGGCACGATTGGCTTACAGATTCTGGATAATTTCGCCCGCCTGTAGAAAGGATATACATGATGGCTACAACAACTTTGGAGCGTCCGGCAACCACGCGGGATAACGCACCCGCGCCAAGCGGCACGCCGCAAAAACGACTTACGTTCGCTGAGTACATGAAGATCGAGCGAGACTCTTCTATCAAGCATAATTTTATAGACGGGGTGATGGAGCCAGTTTGGCCCACCACGAATGAGAAGGGGGAGCCGATGGCAGGGGCAACTACAGCCCACAATACTATCTGCGGCAACCTTATCGCATCCTTACACATTGCTTTACGCGGGAGCGGTTGCCGCGTTTTGACCAGCGATCAGAAGGTTTTTATCGCGGGAAAATATGGCTATTATCCTGACGTTACCGTGGTTTGCGGCACTCCCGAAATTGCGTTCGGAGAAGCGTTACAGAACCCGTTGCTGATAGTGGAAGTGTTGTCCCCTTCCACACAGGATAAAGACTTTGGCACGAAGTTCCGCGATTACCGTGCCATCGCAACGCTCCGGCACTATATCCTTGTGGCTCAATTCACCACAAACGTAGAGCATTGGCAATGCGACGAAAACAACCGATGGTCTCTGAATCGTGAGCATAAATTGCTTGAAGAAACATTGGAGTTTGTGCTGACCGCTACTTCGGTTAAGGTTCCGATTACCGATATTTACGAACATATTGATTTCGACGAAACCGAAGAAATGCGGGAGGGCGCGTAGACGATGCTCGAAATTATCCCGGCGATTGATCTTTTGGGCGGAAAAGCCGTGCGGCTTCGGCGCGGCGACTACGATTCACAGATGCAGGTGGCGGATGACCCGGTGCAGGTAGCGGCGGGTTTCGCGGCGGACGGCGCGACGTGCCTACATATCGTGGATTTAGACGGCGCACGTACCGGCGACGGCGTGAACCTGCCGGTAATCCGGGAGATTATCCGCGCCGTGCCGAGCCTCAGGGTGCAGGTCGGCGGCGGGATTCGCACGCTTGACCGTGCCGCGCAGGTTCTGGACGCGGGCGCGGCGCGAATCATTATCGGCACGACGGCGGCAAGCGGTGACGGCGCGGTTATCGGCGCGATGCTGGAGAAGTATGCGAGCGAAATCATCGTCGGGGCAGACACGAAAAACGGCTACGTCGCGGTTCACGGTTGGGAGCAAGAATCCACCGAGCGCACGGAAGCGTTCGGCGTCCGGCTGACGGCGATGGGCGCGGAGCGGTTTTTGTTCACCGACGTTTCGCGGGACGGAATGCTGGAAGGCGTCAACGCCGGGGCGACGGCGGCATTCGCCCGCGCCACCGGCAAACCAACGCTCGCGTCCGGCGGCGTCGCTTCCTTAGACGACGTTGCGGAGTGCGCCCGGTTGCAACCAAACGGCGTTGAAGGGGTCATAATCGGCAAGGCGTTGTACGCGGGGCGGTTCACGGTCGCGGACGCCCTTCGCGTAGCGCGTGAAGCGGCACATTAGCCGGAAAGGATCGGGCATTTGGAAATCGAAGGCATTATGGCGTTATGTATCCCGTTCGCGGCGTTGGGTTTCGCGGGGTTCGTGGCGTATTTGAAGCATTTACGCGCCCTCGCCGAGATTCAGGCGCGAAGCGGAAACGCGGTGCAAACCGGCGATGTGTCGGCGGACGTTCGCGCCGAAC
>JACMIU010000558.1 GCA_014380985.1 Armatimonadota bacterium
AAACAAGCCGGTTATTTTCGCTTATCACGGCTACCCGTGGCTGATTCACCGCTTGACATATCGGCGCACCAATCACAAAAACTTCCATGTGCGTGGCTATAAAGAGGAAGGCACAACAACCACCCCGTTCGATATGACAGTGATGAACGACCTTGACCGCTATCATTTAGTGCAGGACGTGATTGATCGCGTCCCCGAACTCGGCGCATCCGCCGCGTATCTCGCGCAACTGGTGCAGAATAAACTGATTGACCATCATGCCTACATCCGCGAGCGCGGCGAGGATATGCCGGAGGTGCGCGATTGGAAGTGGACGCACGATCCCGCGTGAATATACTTGTGCTGAATGCCGGGTCGAGCAGTCAAAAGATGGCGTTGTTCACCGTCGAAGCAGGTGCGAACGACGTTCCCGCGCCGATATGGGAACGGACGATTGAGCGCACAAACGATGCCGGAGGCGCGGTTGCCGAAGTCTTACGCGAACTACTTGCAAGTGGCGCGGTCGTACACGCCGTCGGGCATCGAGTTGTGCATGGCGGCATGGCGTACCGCGAAACCACGCGCATCACGTCTGCTGTTGTCGCCGAAATCGAGAGGTTGTCGCCGCTCGCGCCGTCGCACAACCCGGCGAGTTTAGCCGGAATCGTCGCCGTGACGCAAACACTTGGCGGCGACGTGACGCAGTTTGCCGCGTTCGATACCGCGTTTCACCGCACCTTGCCGGATGCCGCCGCGATTTACGGCTTGCCGTATGGAATATGGGAAGAAGGGGTACGCCGGTATGGATTCCACGGCATCAGCCACCGTTACTGCGCGGAACGGGCGGCGAAACTACTAAACCGGGACGACCTGCGTATCGTTTCGTGTCACCTCGGCAACGGTTGCTCAATCGCCGCCATCAAAAACGGCGTGAGCGTGGACACCACGATGGGCTTTACGCCGATGGATGGTTTGATGATGGGAACACGCTCCGGCTCGGTTGACCCCGGCATCCTGCTACACCTGTTACAAAACAGGAAGGATGGCGGCGAAACGCCCGAACGCCTCGCCGAAATCTTGAACCGCGAATCCGGCTTGAAAGGTATTTCCGGCGTATCCGGCGATATGCGTGAGGTCGCCGCCGCTATCGCAGGCGGTAACAAGCGGGCGCGGCTCGCGTTTGATGCCTTCGTCCACCGGCTCCGCTTTCATATTGGCGCGATGCTCCCCGCACTGGGCGGTCTGGACGTGTTGATTTTCACCGGTGGAATCGGAGAGCATAGTCCCACCGTCCGCGCCACCGCTTGCGTCGGGCTTCGCTTCCTCGGCATCAGGCTGGACACGGCAAAAAACGATGCCGCAACAGTTGGTGATGTGGACGTATCCGAACCGGATGCTCCCGTGCATATCCTCGTCATCACCACCCGCGAGGACGCCGCGATTGCCCACGATTGCGCGGTTTTACTCGCCGATAGAGCGTTGTCGCATCCGGTATAATCAAGAAGTCGCACGAAAGGAAACCGACCATGCCCGCAATGCTAACCCGACCAACCACGAACGCTACCGGCGTAACCCGCCCCGCGAATGGAAACGGGCGAACCGTTTTGCCACCCCCGAAACTCTATACCGTGGACGATTGGGTTGCTTTTGAGGAAACGAAAGACCGCAAGCACGAATTACGAAACGGAGTATTTATCGAAATGGCAGGAGCCACCTACGAACACAACACGATTGCCGCAAACTTACTTGTCGCTCTTGCCATCGCTATACCCGAAACTTGCCAAGCGATTGGCAGTGACCAAAAGGTTCATATTGAAAACACGAACGGCTTGTATCCCGACATCGTGGTCGTGTGTGGCAAACCGGAAATCGGCGTGGCGTCGGCGTTGTACAACCCGCTTCTGATTGTCGAGGTGCTGAGTCCGTCTACGGCAGGGGACGACCGGGGCGAGAAGTTCGAGAAGTACCGCACCCGCCCGACGCTCACGCACTATGTTTTGGTGGAACAACACCGGGCGTCGGTTGAGCATTTCCAGCGGGGCGATAACGGCGTCTGGTTCCTCGCCGCCGAGCATCACGTAATTGACGATACGCTGACCGTGACCCTCGCCGGGGCGACGATTGCCGTTCCGCTTGCTGCTATTTACCGCCGTGTGTCGTTCGCGCCGGTGGATGCCGTGGAGGGCGACGAAGCCGGATAGCCCGCGCTAAATCGCCGTGCCGAACAATCGCCCCACGCCCGCCGTCAGTGCCATAGCGAGTGCGCCCCAGAATGTGACCCGCGCCGCGCCGACCCAGAGCGACGCCCCGCCGGTGAACGCCGCGAGTGCGCCGAGTCCCGCAAGGAAAACCAGCGACGACACACCGACATAAACGCCGGTTTGTGCGACCGGGGCTAGCCACGCGACCAGAAGCGGCAACGCCGCACCGACTAAGAACGCGGTTGCCGAAGCCACCGCCGCCTGCACCGGACGGGCGACATTTTCGGTGATGCCGAGCTCGTCGCGGGCGTGTGCGCCCAGCGCGTCCCGTGCCATCAGTTGCTCCGCGACCTGCGCGGCAAGGTCGGGCGTCAAACCGCGTGCCACGTAGATTTGCGTCAGTTCGTCCTGCTCGCCCACGAAATCGGTGGCGAGTTCGCGTGTTTCCCGCGCCAAATCCGCCCGCTCGGTGTCCGCCTGTGAGCAGACCGAGACATATTCGCCCGCCGCCATAGACATTGCGCCCGCCACCAGTCCGGCG
>JACMIU010000559.1 GCA_014380985.1 Armatimonadota bacterium
CCATGAGCGGGTCGCCCCCGCGCAAGGGGTCGGCGTCGCGTTCCGCGCCGAGCGATTCGATACCGCCAATTCCGGTTTCGGGGTCGGCATGAAGCGACACAAGCGGCGCGGTTTCATTCCGCCTACGCGAACGGTATTTTATCGCCGTGTTGACCGCGATGCGATACAGCCAAGTCGAAAACTGCGCGTCGCCGCGAAACTTCGGCAAGCCTTTCCACGCCCGCAAAAACGTTTCGCTCAAAATGTCGTCCACATCGTCCGGTGACGTCACCATGCGCGACACGACACCGGCAATCGGACGATTGTATCGCTCGAACAGTTCGCGGAACGCGGCACGGTCGCCGGTCGCGGCAAGCCGCACTAAAGGTGCGTCGTGCGCCGCGTCGCCGGACGCATCGCTTGGCGTCGCGCTCCGGTGCGAATCGGCGGGCGCGTTATTGGTAGCGATAGCGACGTTGTTACCGGGCATGGTTGGAGCGTAACTCATGATTTCAAGCACCGATTTTGTTTCGTTTTCAAGCGGCGGAAACCTTTATTCTATACCGGGTGGGTACGCCTAAGCGTTCCGACAACCGTTCAGACCTGCGGGGCGGGAATAACCTTCAATTTCATTCGGGAAGTAGTTGCCGGGTGATAAGCCGGGCGACTTCCGCGACCGCTTCGCACCCGGCGTTCGCCACCGTCCAACGCGTATCGGGAACGTTCTTCGTGTAAATCGCCATCGCCACGTGACCGGAAGCGTCGCCGCGCCTGATAAACCCGGCATCGTTCCGAACGCCCGTGACCGCGCCGGGCTTGTGGAAAACCGTGAGCGGCGCCGCGGCGGTGTCCAAATCGCCCGCAAAAGCGTTGACTTCCAAAAAGCGCGGCAACATCGCCGTATCGTCGCACTGTTGCAGTAGGTGGGCGACGGAGCGGCTGACGGCTTCGCTGTGCAATTCCCCGTGCGCGATGGCGTTCATAAAGAAAGCCATGTCACGCGGTTCGCCGGTCGCGGTGTGCGGCGCGTCGCCGGGCGACAGATGAAACTTGATCGGGCGATGTAGCACCGTGTCCGGCATATTCCACTCGTCGTACAGGCGGGCGTTGATAACGTCTACGCCGCCCACGGCGCGAAGCACGGCGTTCGACGCCGAGTTGTCGGATACGGCAATCGCAAGGTATGCGAGTTCGGCTAAGGTGAATGTATGACCCGCGCTTAGCGACGCCAACACCCCGGAACCGGCAACCTTGTCGCCCTCCGAAAGGGTAACGGTGTCGGAAACGCTCAAACGCCCCGCTTCCGCTTGCGCGAACAGTTCGGCGACGATCACCGCTTTGACCACGCTGGCGAGCGGAAACACAACATCCTCGTTATATTCCACCGAAACATCCGCGTCATTGACCGCGCAGACGCCCAGCATTC
The DNA here is from genome assembly GCA_014380985.1 of Armatimonadota bacterium. GTDB lineage: Bacteria > Armatimonadota > Armatimonadia > Armatimonadales > Armatimonadaceae > JACMIU01. Next base: position 1,406 of record JACMIU010000559.1, read on the forward strand.
CGCCGCCGAGCGTTGCCTCGATAGCGCGAAGTTCCGCCGACACGTTTACGGTGGTCACGCGCCCCCGCTCTCCTTTGGCGGTTTCGGTACGGTCTTTTTGGCTTTGACCGCGTCCGGTTCCTCAATCGTGACCGTTTCGGCGTCGGTCGCGGTTTTCGCTTCGAGTGCTTTTAATCGTGCCTCGTCCGCTTTCACGCGCTCGGTCAACGCTTGCAGGGATTCGGTCGCTTGCGCCTCGATGTCGTCGGTGTCGTCCTCGATCAGGTACGGCGACGGCGCGGGAACAAACATATCGCCCGGCTGCGGCAAAACCGCATTCGGCAGACCGCGTTCGCGGTGTTGTTGTACCGCTTCGGCAAGCGCGAACTCCTGCGTTTCCGCCCATTCGCTCATCGGTTCCACGGTGGTAGACGACGAGGGACGCGCCCGCGTCGAAGCCCAGTCGCGCAGTTTTTGGATTCCTTCCTGCATCGTGACCGAAAGCGGCACCGAATCGCGCATCGTTTGCACCAGATCGTCGCTACCGATTTCGCGCTTGTTATCGCTGTACGCCGAAAACAAAGACGCCACCACCACCTGCTCGATTTCCGCGCCGGAATAGCCCGCCGACAGTCGCGCCATTCGCGGCAGATCGAACTTCGTCACGTCGCGCCCGCGTTTGCGCAAGTGGATGTTGAAAATCTCCTGTCGCTCGGGAAGCGCGGGCAGGTCGACGAAGAAGATTTCGTCGAACCGCCCTTTGCGCATCAGTTCGGGCGGGAGTTGCGACACATCGTTGGACGTTGCGACTACGAAACACGCCGCTTTTTTGTCTTGAAGCCACGTGATAAAGGTTCCGAACACGCGGGAGGTCGTACCGCCATCGGACGCCGACGACTGCGTACCAGCGAAGCCCTTCTCAAGTTCGTCGAGCCACAAGATACAGGGCGCAACCGACTCGGCGGTCGCAATCGCCTTTCTCATGTTCTCCTCGGACGATCCGACGATACCGGCGAAAATCTTGCCGACATCAAGGCGCAGTAGCGGCAGATGCCATAGCGATGCGATAGTTTTGGCGATCAGCGATTTGCCGCATCCTTGCACACCGAGAAGCAAAATGCCTTTCGGCTCCGGCAGACCGTACTTTTTCGCGTCCTCGTTGAACGACGTGGTGCGTTGCTCCATCCAGTTTTTGAGCAGGTCCATGCCGCCCACGTCGCCGAACGAGTCGCTGGCGCGGAAGTATTCGAGGATGCCGGACTTGCGGATGATCTGCTCTTTTTCGCCGAGGATCACGTCGACATCGAAGCGGCGTTTCTCGACCAGCGATTTCGCGAACACGTTCTCGGCTTCGATGGAGGTCAACCCGGACGCGGATTTGAGGACCTGCTCACGCTCCATCGGGGTCAGGTTGACGTTGATGCGGGTGTCGCCGCGCACGGACTGGATGATGCTTTCTAACAGTCGGTCGAGGTCGGCTATGGTCGGTAACTGGTAGTCGACGACGGTGATCTCCTTTTCCAGTTCCGGGGGCAGTTTCAGGAACGGGGACAGGAGCACGACGGTTTTATAGGACTGCTTCAGGGTGTAGACGAGGTCGCGCAGGCGGCGGGTGACCTGGGCGTCGCCGATCCACGGGTGGAAGTCTTTGAGGACGAAAACGGTCTGGTCGGGGGCGTTGATGACGTAGTCGAGCGCGGCTATCGGGTCTTTGGTGCCGATGTTGCC
>JACMIU010000560.1 GCA_014380985.1 Armatimonadota bacterium
CTGTACATTCACGCCGGGATGCCGGAAGCCGTGTCCGATGCCGCGCCGCTCGCGCTTGCCGCGAAATCGCTTCCCGCCTTGCCGAATAACCGCCCGCGCTTTGTGTCGCTCCTGCTGAAATCCGGCGCGTCGGACACTATCGGCGATAGGTTGGCGATGCAGAAAAACGCCCGCGCCGTGTCCGCCGCACAGTATGCAGGCGTCCCCGCCGCCGTGAGCGGAACGGTGGAAGGAATCGTGCGCGGGGAAACCCTACCGCTCCTTGCCGGGACGATGACCGACGATTCGCGTATGCGGTTGTTGCAGTACCGCGACGCGCTTGCCGTTTGGTACGAACACAACAATTTCGGCACGGAAGCGTTGGCGGCGGCGAAAATCGTTGCCGGAGCGCGGTTAGTCACGCCGCTTTCGGGCGCGGTGGTGCTGGAGACGCAGGAAGATTACAAGCGAAACGGTCTCGACGACGGTTCGGGCGACGCCGAGAAACAAAAGGAAAAGGCGAAGAACGACAAGAAAGACGATAAAAACTTCGCTAAGGACGCGACGAAACTGGTGACGCCGGAGCCGGGGACGTGGCTTCTTATCGTGGTTGGGGGCGCGGGAATGTTGGGGTTTGCATGGCGCAAGCGGCGATAGAAAGACAAGCCCACGTATCCAACCGGAGGATGGAACATCCCCGCACCGAAGCGGGGTATACTACCCGTATGCAAACCGTTCGCCTTTTGCCCGCCTCCCTCGCCGCCCTCGCGCTTCTTGTCGCCGGTTGCTCCAACGCTTCCGGCGGGAACGATACCGCGCCATCGCCCGCCGCCAGCGCAACCGCGTCGCCCACGCCCGCGCCGCCCGCGTTCGATGCAAGCCGCGCCTTTACCGACCTCGAAACGCAGGTCGCGTTCGGGGCGCGGTATCCCGGCTCACCGGGCTACACGAAGATGCGCGATTGGCTACAAAAAACGCTCTCAGAATCGGCAGGCGTGGAAGCGAAACGGCACGACTTTACCGCGACGGCACGGGGAAAGCAGATCCCGATGAGCAACGTTTTCGCGCACATCAACCCCGAGGCGAAAACGCAGGTGCTTCTGTGCGCCCATTACGACACCCGCCCGACCGCCGACGAAGAAATTGACCCTATCAAAAAAGCGCAACCGATTCCCGGCGCGAACGATGGCGCAAGCGGCGTCGCCGTGCTACTCGAAATCGCCCGAATGCTGAAAAAGAATCCGCCGACCTGCGGCGTGCAAATCGTGTTCTTCGACGGCGAGGATTACGGACCAAGCGAGGAGGATATGTACCTCGGCGCGAAGGCATGGGCGAAAGCGTTCCCGCTTCCGAAACCGACTTATGCGATTCTGATTGACATGATCGGCGACAAAAGTTTGCAAATCTACCGCGAACAGGCAAGTGAATCATTCGCGCCGGAAATCAACGAAAAGGTGTGGAAAGCGGCGAGTGCGTTGGGGGCGGGTGAGTTTCAGAATAGCGTGAAGTACGCGATTTCCGACGACCATATTCCGCTTCAAAAAGCGGGCGTCAAGGCGATTGACCTGATTGACTTCGACTACGCTCCGTGGCACACGCTCGATGACACACCCGCGCAGTGTTCGTCCGCTTCGCTCGGCACGGTCGGCAAGGTTTTGGCGAAAGTCGTCTACGACGAAAAGTAAGGCTACGGAGAAACGCGCCGCCAGCGTTCCTCGTGCGACGGGTGCGCGAACTCCGGCACGAACCCAAGACGCCGGTACGTTTGTATCGCCGCGAGCCTATGGTCGTCGGTGGTCAGCACCGCGCCGGTCAAGCCCTCTTGCGCGAACTCGTGCAGTACCGCCAGCGATACGTGGTAGCCGAGACGGTTTCCCCGGTGCGCCTCCGACACGCCGACCCAGTGAACGTAGCCAACGCCGGAGAATGCCGGATCGCGCCGCGCCGTCGCCGTCGCCACGATGGTTTCGCCGTGCCGCAGGTAAAAGGTCGCTATGCAACCGGCGTCACCGATAAAGGTGTCCGTCACCTTTTGCCCCGACCACGCCATACCGGGGAACGCTTCGCCCAGCACCTGCGCGATTCCCGCCCCCTCGGATTCCGCAAAAACGCGCTCGCACCGGTGTACTGTGTAGCCGTCCGGCAACACCATACCGGGTAAATCGTCTAATTCGGCGCGGCGCATCAGCAATTGCGGTTCGCTCATACGCTTGTTCTCACTTTACGGTAATCCGGGACGGCGACGGGAACACCACCTGCCACAATGGATTGTTGCGATAACAGCCCCGTTGCCGTCCATTCCAAAGCGTCGTAAACATCCATTGTCGGGGGCGTCCCGGTTTGGATCGCACGGGCGAACTCCCGCGCCGTATAATAGTCGCCGCCGCCATGTCCCGCTTTTTGCGCGTCCACCTCCGTCGCTGTGTACCACGTCGGCAGAAAATCATCGGCGATCTCGTTAAACGGTCGCCAAAACCGCCCTTCGTCCGGCACGTTGTCACCGAGCCAGACGCGGGCGTTCGCGCCTGTTGTGCCGGGAAAGCGCGTCGCTTCATACGCGCCGGTCGTACCTTGCAGGGCATAGAAATCGGATAAGTGCGGGCGGTTCGATAGCATATCCACACGCACTTTGACCAACCGCCCGCTTGTCGTTTGGCAGATCATCAGGCACGAGTCGTCGTGCAGGTGCGTCGGGTCGGTATGAACGCCCGTGCCGAAGCACGACACCGACGCGATACGTTCGTTTTCGCCGTGCGCGGCGCGGAACCACTGCATTACCGGGGCGAGCGAATGCGTTCCGTAGGTGCAACCGCGCACCCCGACCTGCCATGTCGCCCGCCATGTCGGCGTCCCGTCGGGGAACCGGTGATAGTTTCTCACCTCGTGAATATATTCGCCCTCACCGAAGTAAACGTTTCCGAAAACACCGCGCTGACACATTTCGCGCACGGCGACGTTCGGGCGCAGATAGCAGTAGTTTTCCGCCATCATGTACACGCGGGTCGGGGCGGCGCGAACGGCTTGAAGCACGGCGTCACACTCGCCCATTGTCACCGCCGCCGTGACTTCGCAAAGCACGTGCTTTCCGGCTTGCAGGGCGGCTATCGTTTGCGCGGCGTGCAGGTGCATCGGTGTTCCGATAACAACGGCGTCAACGTCGCGGTCGGACAGCAGATCGTCGAAGGACGAGTACCGTCTATCCATTTCGTGCGCCGTGGCTTCGCGCTCCAAAACCGCCGCGTCCGCCTCGCAGAATGCGATAACCTGAACACCGGGGCAGGAACGCAGTCCGGCGACACTCGATAGACCGCGCTTGCCGACAATCCCGACACACACCGGGTAGGACGGGTGAATCACGCCTACTTCGCGCCCGGTTTCATCGCCTTTAACGCGGCAAGGTGCGCCTTCATATCGAGAAGGTCGGGGTCTTTGCTGTCCGCCGGATACAGCGCGACCGCTTTTGTCCCGGCAACAATCGCTTCGGCGATTTTGTCGTTCTTTTCATATGCCCATGAAAGCGTATCTAAAATCATCGGGTCTTTCTCGCCGGTCGCCTTTACCGCTGCCTGCGCCATGATTAACGCCGCCGGGTAGTCGGGTTTGACCGCTTTCGAGTCGGGGGCAACGATTCCCCATGCCGCGCTGTTCAGAGACTGTGCGCTGTCTTTGAGCAGTGTCGGGCTTGCTTTGGCGACGTAGGCTTTCGCGGTTGCCGCGTCGAACATCATCAGCAGGTTCATTTTCACGAACGAAACGTCTTTGGTGTACTGTGGGTTCGCCGCTAACGTTTTGTCCATCGCGGCAACGGCTTCGCCATACTTTTTGTCTTTTGCCAGAAGCAAGGCGGGGCTGAATAACTGCGTCAGTTTGGCGTTTTTCGCCTCGCCCTCGGCTTCTTCTTTCGCCGCGGCTTCCTGCTTGGTTTTGTATGCCGCCGCCGCTTCCTTGATGTCATACGTTCCAGCGACTACCTTACCCACGGCTTCGTCCAGTCCGTCCATCGGATGCCCGATCCAAACCACCGTGCCGGTTTTGTCCACCACGAACGCTGTTGGAATACCGTTCTGATTCGCCGCTTTCATCCACGTTTCGGCAATCGTTCCCTTCGCGTCGTCGCGGGCGACGTGGTAATCCATTTGTGCGCCCATCGTGTTGACAAAACCCTTGACCTTGCCGGGAACGTCGTCGCCGCGCTCCCACACGGAGACACCGGTAAAATCGGCTTTGCCCGCGTACTTTTTCGCCAGTTCGGTCAGGTGCGGAATCGAGGTCTTGCACGGCCCGCACCATGTCGCCCAAAACTCAACCACATGAACCTTGCCGTCGCCGAGCGTGACCGGGCTACCCTTGACCCATTCGGCGACCGGCAGTTTCGGCGCGGGCGAACCGATGGCGAGCGGGGCGGCTTCGACCACCGGAGCGGTTTCGGCTTGTGCGTAAACCGGCGCGGTGACGGCGGTCAGTGAGCCACCGATTGCGGCGGCAACGGCAACGGAGACAACAATTGAAAAACGGGACATGAAAAAACTCCTTGCCCGTGCGAACGGGCGATAGTTGCGCCGGTAGCAAAATCGGCGCGAAAAATGGTTACGTTGAATACGGCGGCAAACGGTGCGAGCGTTCCCGCTTTCCTTAGAGAGGACGGCAGGTACTGCCGTCCGCCTACAGCAACACGCCGTCCACCGGCTTGATAGGTTCGGGAATCGGTTGCAGGTCGAGGCGTTGGCGCAAATCAATCTCAATCGTGCGGCACATTTGTGTGAGTGGCAAATCATTTACCCGCGTCGAAAACGGCAGTTCGAGCAGTTGCGAAATCCGGTTCAGCACCAGAAACGCGAACGAAATCAGGAGCGACACGACGGGCGTGAGCCAGCCCAAATCCTTTACTAACGCGAGCGGAACCAAGCAACAGAACGCGACCACAACCCGGTAGGCAAGATACGTGTAAACGGGGGGAAGCGGCGTGTTTTTGATACGTTCGCAACCGCCCATGATATTGGTAAGTTCGGTGAGCGTGGCATCCAGAGCATTGACGTGAAAATCCTGCACCCAACCGCGCCGCCATGCCTCGTGCAACTCTTCGCCCTGCTTGTGCAGAATCGCGCTCGGCACATTTTTCATGCCTTTGTAGATTTCCAGTTCGTCGTCGGACACGAACGGAGCCGCGCCGTTCGACAGAAGCGGGTCGTCGTCGCGCAGATGATGGCGGAACGCATGAACAAAGCCGATGTGGCGCATCACGGACTCGCGTTGCCACGCTTGCATTTCCTCTTTGTCGTTGCGCTCCGAAGTGTACATTCCGAAGGTAACAACTTGCCGGGCGAAGGTGCGCGATTGGTTAATGAGTGCACCCCAAAGGGTGCGCCCCTCCCACCATCGGTCGTACACGGTGTTGTTGCGAAACCCGATGAAGATGGATAATGCCGCGCCGACCACGGTCAAAGGCGTCGCTGAAATCGTCAGGAAACCGCGTGCCTTTACCAGTGAAGGATAGTCACTGGTATAGGCGATAGTCACCACAACGGCAATCACGAACGACAGCAGAAGCGGTTGTCCTAAACTAACCACGACGCGGGGAACCGATAATTTTCCATCAACAATCACAGGAAATAGTGTACCCCACTTTGTCCTGATTTATGACTATTATCGGCGTTTGCGCGACAAACGTTTTTCGTCCTTGTCCAAGCCCACGGCGTTTTTGAACCTGTCCCAAAGCCCCGGCGTGAGATACAGCCAGATGCCGAAACCGATAATCAATACCGGGATTTCGGCGCGAAACCACCACGGCGCGGGGAGAATGGGTCCGGGAACCGCGCCGGGCGCAAGCGGCGGGGCGACCGGATGAAAAATAGCCCACAGTTTTTTGCCGATTTTTTCGCTGAACGCCACCACGAGCAGGGTAAACAGTAGCAGAATCCCGACGGCGTAGTGGAACTGCAACCCCCCTCCGGCTAAAAGCGGCGTGGAGCGGGTGCGGCGCGAACGGCGGCGGGTTTTGTCGCTCCCCTCACCGCTCGTGGAGGTTCGGCTACGTGAGGAGATTACCTGCGCGGCGCGGCGAACCGCGTCCTCACCGGAGCGTCGCCCGACAAAAGTATCCGGCATCGGTTCGTTATCGAAAGAAGATTGCGTTTCTGCCATAGGGGTTTGGGACTTTACAACGCCCATTATAGCACGATTTGCCTTGAAGCGATGCTTGCGCGAACCGGTGTGAAATATTACCTATTTGCGCCGCTTGCGCTTCGCCACAGGGGGCGTCACTGATTTTTTGACCGGCGCGTTTTGCAAGGTGGTGAAGTCCGCTATGCTTACCGCCCGCAAATAATCGTAGTCCACCCACGCACCGGAGTTCGCCCCGCCGACAATCAGCCGAATTGTGACGCGAAGCAACCCCGTGCCGAACTGTTCGCGCAGGTTCACCGACACAAAACCCGCGCCTTGCACCGTGCTGGAGCGTGCGCTTTTCACGACCACGCCCGCGTAATCGCGCATTTCGACATCGAGGTGCGCGTAAGCACCGTCCGACACCTGCGAAACCCGTGCAATCAGTAGCGGCGCGGCGTCGGTGTTGATGACCACGGTGCGCGTCGCCGCGCCCCACTGGTACGAATGCGGGTAGCCCGCCGCCACCTGCGGCATCGTCATCGTGAGAACGCCGGGCACGTCCGAGGAAAGAAACGGATCATTCGCCGACCCCGGCAAGCCCCACAAAAACGGCGAGTCCATCTCGTCGCGGAACACACCGGGGGCGGAAGCCGACGCCCCCGGCACGGGGTTGGTGACGGGTTGCGCCAAGACGCAGGAGAAGACAAGGGCAAGGGCGGTTATCATGGGTTTGGTTTCCTTTCGGGAGTACGGGGATGTTGCTTCACTTCTTCGCGGGCGACCACGCGGGCGCGGTGTTGGCTCCCGCGCCTTTCGTCAGATTCACCGGCGCGGCGGAGCCGCCCGGCACGGCGGACGCGATAAACACATCGTCGCCGGACACAAAGGCGACTTGGCTTCCGTCGGGCGAAAACGCGGGTTCCGAAGCGGCAAGAACGGCGACCCGTCCGGTGCTGGAAGCGTCGCCCACGCTTCCATCGAGCGGAAACACGAAAACGCCCCGCGTTTTGTCGGTGCTTCCCGTGCTGGTAATCGTTGCCTTCTTGCTATCCAGCGATACAGCAAGACCAGTCGGGATAAACGGAACCGGCGTTATCGGTTGAATGGCGGGGCGGGAATCAATTTGAACCACCACGCTCTCCTGCGTCGCGTTGAACGGCAAATCCCCTTCCGATTCGACAACGTAACCGGGTTTGAGTACCCCTCCTAATTCTGCGCTTTGGATGAGAAGCGCAGGTTGTGGCAACGGTTCGCCGCCGCAAAACACAGCAATCACGCCGTCTTTCGTGGGCTTGAGCAAAACACGATCCGCGATGCCGAAAATTATTAGCGTACCATCCGCCGCGTAGCGAACCAGTATCTCGCCACGCTCTTGCTTGATAGTAGCGAAAAAGTGGGTTCCATCGGGCGATGCCGCGAAACGGTCTATACCCCCTAAAATGCTGACCGCACCGAAAATGCGGCTGCCATCGGCGGCAACAACAATATGTGTTGGCTTGCTGGAATCTGATTGCCCCGACAAAATGGCTCGCTTCAAATCGGCAGAAGGAAAAACGGCGTCTATATCGCCGGTTTTCGGCGTAATTTTGGCGATTTTGCCGCCGTCCAAAAAATAAATATCGTCGGGCGAGCCGTAAATCGGCGCGGCTTTCGATGTCGAGGAGTTGGTTAGCACGGCGACTTTCGCGCCCGGCACCGCGTTCATGACATACACTTGCCGCGAAACGCCGTCGCGGTTCGACGAAAGCGTGAGCGTATCGCCACCGGGCGACCATGCCGGTTCGTTGTCCTCGCTCGTGCCGGTGGTGAGCGTTGCGGGGTTCGTGCCATCCGCCGTTGCCATAAGGAGGTCGCCATCACGTATCCAAGCGATTTTGCCCGCTGTGGACGGCACGGCATCGAGCAGGGCGACTTTGCCGCCGCTTTGTAGCCACACTACCAGCGCAACGAAACTGACGACGGCAAGCAGGGCTAAGATGATTTTTCGCGGAGTAATCAGTTGGGGACGCATAATTTTAGGATAAGTCGCCGGGGCGTATCTGTCAAGCCCCCCGTCGGCAAATCGTGCAATGTGCTTCTGCCAATTCCACGGATTCAAGAGAGGGCGCGGGCAGAAAGACCGGCTTGCCTTCTTGCAATGCTTGCGCGAGATGCGCGGCGTACTGCGCCCGGTCCGTATTGGCTTGTCGCCAACTGCGCCAATTACCGCGCACGGAACAGTTTATGCCGAGCAGAAATCCGCCGGTAGCGGCGACAACTGCTACCGAATCCGGTAGGTTCAACACGAAGAACAGCAAGCCCGCAACCGTGCCGCCGATTCTTCCGAGCAATGCACAGGCGTAGCATCCCCTCAGAATCTGCCATACCGGAATCGGCTTGCTAAAATGGAGCCATTCGACGAATAAGGCGGCGCGGTCGGAGGGGGGTGGCAGGATTGACTCGATATTTTTCATGGGTTTGTGCTTTTGACACAATCGGTGCGGGCAGAACGTTCCTTCCATACTCC
>JACMIU010000561.1 GCA_014380985.1 Armatimonadota bacterium
AAACAGCGGGTTCAGGCGGCGATGACGCGGTTCGTCGGCATTGTGCGTTCCGACAAGCGGCTGATGCAAGCGTCCGCCGCACTCGCGGTTATCGCCGAGGAAGTCGAAATGCTCTATGCGACGTGCCGACCGACCGAAGACCTTCTGGAACTACGGAACCTGTGTTTGGTGTCGCAACTGATTATCCGTTCCGCGCAGGAACGGAAAGAATCACGGGGCTTGCACTACACGACCGATTACCCCGAAACGAGCGAAACGGAAAAGCACGACACGGTGCTGGTGAAACAGAAGAAGCCGGGCAGGAAACCGGTGATCGCGGTTTTGAAATAAGGAGGCGAACAAAATGGATACGAAGATTACACCGGATGTATTAACGGACAAACGTTGGCACGGTGCGGCGGACGCGGGCGATTTGCCCCGCTCCGCGCTAATCGAAGGCGGCTATGTGTTGATTCCGAACACATCTTGGGCGACCTACGAAAGTATGCTGTCCGACAAAGGCGACAACTCAATGCCGCGCCTTGCCTACCTGAACGGGATTTTGGAGATACGAATGCCGGGTGCCGAACACGAACAACTACACCGAATCGCCGCTATGCTAGTTGAATTACTTTTAGTGACATGGGATATAGATGCTGAAGATTACGGCGGTATGACGCATAACCGGGGCGACGGTAGCAAAGGGTTCGAGCCAGACACTTGCTTCTTTTTGAACCTGCAGGTGCCGGACGGAAGCAATGCCCCATTCCTTGCCATCGAAACCGACATCACCAGTCCATCGCTTCAAAAACTTCCGCTTTACGCGGCATGGGAGTATCCCGAACTGTGGCGTCTTGGCGTGACTACCAAAGGCGAAGTCGTGACGACGATTTATGTTCGGCACGATAAGGGTTATATCGAATCGGCAACGAGCGTCGTTCTTGCTCCGCTCACGCAAGAGGAAATCGAAGGGTTCTTACAAACGCGCATCAACGGCGAACGCAAAGCGGCATGGATAAATCGCGTGAACGCTTGGGCAACCGGAGCGCGACCGAATGAGGGCGAACCGGCGTAGGTTCGCCCGCTCCGATTCCGCGCTAAACGCCGTTGTCTTTGAACCACTCTAAGAGTTTGGCGAAAGCATCTTTGGCGTCGTCCTCTTTGTACGAAGGGCGATAGTCGGCGTGGAAACCGTGTCCGGCATCGGGGTAGACGATGATTTTAGAGCCGGACTTGCCCGCGTCCAGCGCGGTTCGCATCGCCTCCACATCGGTTTGCGGAATGCCGTTGTCCTGCGCGCCGTACAAGCCAAGTACCGGAACGGTGAGCGTTGGGGCGATACTGACGGCGGCGGTAGAGGCGACTTCGCTACGCCCTTTGGCGAGACCGCCGTACCATGCCGCACCCGCTTTCAACTTCGGGTTATGCGCGGCGTAGAGCCAGACGATTCGTCCGCCCCAGCAGAAGCCGGTGATGGCGAGTTTCGCGGTGTCGGCGAGACCCGTCGCTTTAGCGTGAGCGACGGTATCGTCCAAGTCGCTCATGACCTGCGTGTCGGGAACCTCGTTCACGACTTCGGAAATCACCTTGCCGATGTCGGCGATTTTGGAAACGTCGCCCTGCCGGTAGAACAGTTCGGGCGCGATAACGAAATAGCCGAGTTTGGCGAAGCGGTGGCAAACGTCCTTGATATGCTCGTGAACCCCGAAAATCTCCTGCACCACGATTACCACGGGTAGGTTCGTACCGCGAGCCGGGTGCGCCTGATACGCCGGAACCGCAACACCATCGGCGGCTTTGATTTTGACTTCACTGGCAACCATTCCGGCGGTGTCGGTGGTAATCGCGCCCTCGGCGACGGGTTGCACGGCAAGCGCGAATCCGGTGAAAAGCCCGGTAGCGAGCAGAGTACGCCGAGATACGGCGGCGGTTTCTTCAGTCATGGTAATGTCTTTCTATTCTTGCGGCGTGGTGTTCGCAGGGGGGACATCTAAAACATACCCGTTTTCGCGCAGAAACGCCGATTGTTTTTCGATGCCGCCCCAAACGTCGCCGGGCGTGGAGGCGACAAGGGTAAACGGACCGGCGTAGGCGGCGCGAGCGAGAATATCGAGGCACTGCCGCCAGTCGGTTTCGTCAATGTTGCCGGAAGCGTCGAACGCGGCTTTAGCGTGGCACGATTCGGCGTATTTGGCGATTTGCCGCAGGGCGTCGTACTTGTCGGGGCGCGAGTCCCAGTTGCCGAAATCGAAGTTCAAGCCGACCGTGCCACCGAGATCAGACATCAGGGCGTTGATGGTGTCGGGCGCGTCGAGCAAACCGTACCAGTTTTCGGTCATCACGCGCACTCCGCGCAGGTAGCCATCTAAAGCGAGACCGCGCAAGCGTTCGCGGGCAAGCGCGAGCGTTTCGGGTATCGGTGCTTGGCGTCCGCCGATAACCCGCGCACACCGCGCCCCCAACAGCCCGGCGACATCAAGCCACTGCCGGTTAAAATCGGTGCTGGCTTCGCCGGTTTCGGGGTGCGTAATATCGCCGTCGTCAATCAGTAGGCTCCACAGTTCCACACCGGATTCGCGCACGGCGGCGGCGAACTCGGCACGGTAAACGGGATCGGCGGGCAGATGGAAGTGGCACAGTTCCATCGTGCCGATGCCACGCCGTTTCAGGTTGGTGGGGACATCTAACAGGTCAAGGCTTCCCGGCGCGGACGCCATCATGGTGGCGGCGGGGTCGGCGGGGCGTCCGGGGTGCGCCGTGCCAAGGAGCGAGTGCAAAGCCCACGTCGAAACGGAAACGCGGGGCGCGGTGGAAATCGGTGTCATCGTGCGTTTATCGTACCCCGATGGGACGAAATACGCTATTCTCCCTTCGTTCCCTTTTCGGCGCGTGGGTGCGCCTTCTGGTACGTGTCCTTGATCCGCGCCGCGCTAACGTGAGTATAAACTTGCGTGGACTGCAGGTCGGCGTGACCGAGGAGTTCTTGCACCACACGCAAATCCGCGCCGTTGTCCAAAAGATGCGTGGCGAACGTGTGCCGCAGAACGTGCGGCGTGATCTTGAACGTTCCGGCGACCGCTCCGCAATACTTGTCGAACACGCGCCGGATGCTCCTGTCGGTGAGGCGCGTCCCGAACCGGTTCAGTAGTAGGGCGGGGGGTGTTTGCGGCGTGGCGAGCGCGGGGCGACCGGCGAGCAGGTACGACTTTAGCGCGGTCACGGCGGCTTGTCCGAGCAGGGAGATTCGCCCCTTGTTTCCTTTGCCGTGCCGGATGCGTAGCGTTCCTTCGCCGGGCATGGTGTCATCCTCCGCGAAATCGGACACGTCAAGCGCGGCAAGTTCGGACACGCGAACACCGGAAGCATAGAGCAGTTCGAGAATGGTTCGGTCGCGCAGTCCGGCGGGCGTGGACGTGTCGGGCGCGTGTAGGAGCGCGGTAATCCCGGTTTCGGAAAGGTATTTTGGTAATGTGGCGCGGCGTTTCGGCGTAACGAGGCTGGCGGCGGGCGACGGCGAAACCGTGCCGCGACTGACGAGAAAGCGGAAAAACGCCCGCAACGTCGCGGCGTGTCTGGCAACGGAAGCGCGGGCGAATCCGTGCGTCTCGGTCAAATCGGCCAGAGCGGAACGGCAAAGCGCGCGCATCTTTACGCCGTG
>JACMIU010000562.1 GCA_014380985.1 Armatimonadota bacterium
CCTGCGTATTGGCGCAAAACGCTTCGCGGCAGAACCCCGGCGCAGTTCGCGGAAACGATCAACCGGCGCGTTTTGACCGTGGGCGCGATAACCGCGCTCGTGCCGCGCACCATGATTGTGCTAAACACGCGCCCCGGCAAACCCGACCCGTTCGCGGAGTTGCGCGGCGACGACCGGTTGCTTCTACTGATGGCTCAGTGGTCGCCGGAGCAGTGGGCGAAAGCCGGTTCCGACGCCGGTATCGGGGCAAGCGATTTGACCGGTGAACAACGCCCGCTTTTCGCCGGAATGTTTCCCGCCGAAACGGTTCCGGTGCGAACCTTCAGCGTCGAGCAGGACGAGAAATACGGCGAGGTGAGTCAACTGACGGACGAATCCGAAACGGTTCCTGCCGCCGCCTTGCGCCTTCGCTTATCGCGGCGCATGAAAGTTTATCTGCCGGAAGGGGAGGGCGGGTCGTCGTATCATGATCTAGATATTTTAAGTGGGGAAAGCGGTTTGCGCCGTGTGTCGCCAACTGGAACGCCTACCAAGCAGGAACTCGCCCTCCCCGACACCGACGACGGCTATACCCTGACGCGCCGCGATTCGGCGTTCGGGGTGCGCCTTTTGCTCACGGAGCCGAGCCGGTTGAAGCCGGGGCAACTGGCGTTTGATTCGCCGCGTTTGCGCGTTCCTGTGCCGCTCGCCGATGGCATACGCACCGTGAGTGACCTAATCGCGCTGGTGGCAAAAACAACGCGCCTTGAACTGGTCGCCGACAAACGCTACGCGGCGTACCCGGTCGCGGTGCGCGGCGGTCGGTCGGTGAGGGCGGGCGATTTGCTATTGGCAGTATGCCGGTCGGTGAACGGCACGTTCCGTAAACTCACGGATGAAAAAGGGGCAAGCGTTTACCTGCTCACCGACGACATCGAAGGCTACGGAACCCGGCTAAAGCGTATCAGCGAATGGGCGCGGGAGCCGGGTGCAGTCCGCGATAAAGCCTTACTTGCCGCGGGCAGTAACTTTTCGCGCACCGACCCGTTGCTGGCGTTTGTTTCATTCGGCAAAAACGATCCGCTCACCCCGACACCGGAACAGGCAAAGCGGCTTGATGGTATCCGTGGTTCCCGCGTGAACATTTCCAGCACCACAGTCACCTCCACCGCGTCCAACCCGTCCGGCGATGTGGCTGACACCGAGTACGGCGTGTCCGATCTGCCCCCGGCACAGCAAAGTGCGGTGCGAGCTGCACTTGAAAACCGGCAACGCACCGACAAAAGCGCGAACCCTGTCGCAAGCCGCGTTGTGCTTGGCTCCGCGCTTCGCTACGAATGGGTAGCCCCGGACGGTCGGGCGTTCGGCATCAAAACCGAAGGCAGATTATCGTTCATCGGTTCGACTTTCCCCGTACCTAAAGCAATGGCGGCGATGGCAAGCACGGCAGGCGCGGGCAATAAACCGCCCGCACTTGTGCCGCTTTCGGCGGGCATCAAGCGGGGCGTCGCCCTGTCACCGCTTCCCGCGACCGACGCCGAGACCACGGAAACGCTTGATTTTCTGCGCCGCAAAGGGTTCACCGAGGCGTGGTTTCGCGTGCCGTTCGCGCCAGACGCGCCGGAGCGAACGGTGTTCGCGGTGGACGCGGGCAAAAAAGCGGAGA
>JACMIU010000563.1 GCA_014380985.1 Armatimonadota bacterium
CCGAGAAGCGACAGGTATTCCTTCTTTTTCGCGGCGGCGAGTTCCGGTGTTTCCTTCGGCGCAATCGAAACCGTGACAACTTGATAGTCGCGCCCGATTTTGTACTTGTTGCGCGGGTCGGCGACGGTTTTCAGTACGCCGTCCAGCATCGCTCCGCAAACGCCGGGACACTTGTAGAACGGCATCAGCACGATCACCGGCTTGCCGGTGTTGAAATACTTTTGCAGAGAAACGGTCGCGCCGGACTCGTCACGGAACGTGTTCGATAACGTAATTTGCGAATCTAACTTCTGGTCGAACTTGACATCCCGCGCCGCGTTGATTCCGGCAGGGGCGGGCGGATTGTATGGATTCAAGGACATCGGCTTGTCGGTTTTGCCCGCGCCGCCCGCGCCTTGCGCGAACGCCACGCCCGCGCAAAGCGCAAGTGCCGCCGCCGTTCCGGTAAATTGTCGTGTCATTCTCCCAATTAAACTCATGGTTTCACACTTTCTAAGTCAAAACGTGTGCGCGTGTCTTAGTAGCCGGCATTCCCCGGTTCGTTGGGAACGTTTTTGCGTTCCTCGGTGATGCTGTCGGTTGCCCGCCCCTCTTCTTTCGGGGCTTCCGCCGAATTGCCGCTATTCTTGAATTGCCGCGAACCCGGATAGCCGTTGTTCTGCGCGGGTTTCTCGCCCTTCACGCCGGAAATGCCTTCCGCCGCGATAGCATCAATCGCGTCGCCGATGGGGACCGAAACGCGCCCTTCGCTGGTATTGGCATAGCCGTCCAAAAGGCGTTTTTCGTCGCGGCGATACATTATCATATCGCGTTTCGGTAGCACCTGTAACTGCGGTTGGGGCGGTTCGTTGCGAATCGGACGGGTGCGGTAAATCTCCGATTCGTAGGCGGTGCGCCCAGTATCGGGGATAAACGTGTTCATAATCCCCAGTGTGCCGAATGACACAATGGCGATGAAAACAAACAAGCCACTGATCCAAACCAGAATCGCCCTCGGACCGACATCACGGGTTTCGTAGCCCATGCTCGAAAGCAGGTCGGGCGGAACGCGGTCGGTTTCGTAACCGTGGTCGTGGTGATCGCTATGTTTATCTGCCATGTTAGTGCGCCCCTTCGTTTTTCTTGTCTTGCAAACGGGTGTCGAACAGGGCGACCGGCGAGAAGCGCGTGTACTGCGCCGCGAACAGTGCTACCCAAACGCCGCCAACGAATGCCCATGCCGCGAAGTCTACCGCAATCGCGCCGTAGTCGTTGATGGCGCGACCGAAGAACGGCACGACCTGATACCAAACGTCCACGACGCGCACCGAGATAATCCACGCCGCGATGGCTCCGAGCATGGCGGGGGTGCGCTTGGTGCGCCCCGAAAGCAGAATCAGGAACGGCACGAAGAATTGCCCCATCACGATAAAGAAGCCGAGCGTTGCATAGGCTCCTTTGAACCGGTCGTAGTAGAAGCCGATATACTCCGGCAGGTTCCCCGACCAATAGATTAGTGCCTGCGAGACCGAGAAATAGCCCCAAACCATCGTCATGCCGAAGAGCATATTGCCGAGGTCTTTGGTCAGTCCCGGCGTCACGATGGTATCCATCGGTTTGCGGTCGTGGAACCGCGTCACGAAAACCGTGCCGAGCGCGATTGCCGCGCCGATTCCGACCGCGCCCCACCAGACGCCGTAAATCGTCGAGAACCAGTGCGGGTCAAGGCTCATCACGAAGTCGGTGTAAAAAAAGGTAATCGAAATGCCGAAGAACAGGAAGCCCGGCGCGGCAACATTGACGCGGTACTGCGCCTGCGTCATGTCGAGCGTTTTCTCTTGCTCAATCGTGCCCCGTTTACCGTAGGCAAGGTAGTGATTCCAGTAAATCCAAACGCCGAAACAGAGTAGGTAACGTGCAAGCACCGCGCCCGCGTTCAGGAACGGGGCTTTATGTACCAGTACCGGATCGAGCTTCGCTTCGGGAGCCGTCCAGTGGTACAGGTGAAAGCCCATCTGGTCGCCAAAGAACATCGAGGCGACTAACGGCAAACCGAGGAAGAATAGATAGCGCAGGTTGCTCGCCCCCGCTTCGGCGACGCGCAGAATCGAAATCGCCCACGTCGCTTTGAGCATCCCAGCTAAGAGTTGGACGCCCAAACAGCCGAGCGACAGCGTGAGCCAGAAAATGTAGCCGAACGTGTACGACTGCATCACCAGATTCAAGCCAGAAACGCTGGTTGCCGTTTTCGCGCCGCCGAGAACTATTGCCGCGATTAAACCGATAAAGCCGATAAAGCCCGCCGTTTGGAAGAACCCGGCGACCCGTTTCACGTCGGCGAAGAACGCGCCGCTTTTCTCGTTCGCTTTTTCCGAGTATGTTTCAGCCATTAGTTGTTTTCCCCTTTGACACCGGGGGTATCATTGCTCGTGCCGGGGTCGGCTTCCGTTTTCACTTCGCCCTCGTAGGAGTTGCCCGCGTCCTTCATCTGCTCGCCCTTGCGCGTATCCGCGGTGGTGTCGGTCGGTGCTTCGGTCGCGCTTTCCTCAATCTTTTCGTCCAGTTCAGGAGATTTCGGGACGCCTAACTGCGAACGTTGCAGGGCGCGGGAGTAGGCGACAATCGCCCACCGGTCATTAACGTCTTGAATGCGCGAAGCGTAGCCGTACATCACGCCGTAGCCGTTGGTGATCACGTCGTAAATGTGTCCGTCCTCGATTCCGCGCAGACGCTTCGTGTGGTACGACGCCGCGACTTTTTGCCAGTAGCCCGTGCCACGTTGCATAATCATGCCGTTTCCATTGCCGACTTTGCCGTGACACGGTTGGCAATAGACGTTGTAACGCTCCTGCCCGCGCAGTAGCATCTCCTTCGGCGACGCAAACGAGTTCACCGCTTGCGCCGGAATCTTCGGCGTCAGTTTGGTAGAAGAGTCGTACCCGGTGTGGTAGGCGTCGTTTAAGCGAAGCGTTCCTTGTGGAACCGCGCCGTTCACCAGAGGGCGCGACGCTTGCTGATCGCGGAAAAAGTCCGACTGATAGTAGGGTTTGGCTTTCGGCTGAATCCACATATCAAGGTGGCAGCCCGACAGTACCACGATGCCCGCGAGGGACGCCGTTGCGGTCGCTATAATTCGTTTGGTTTGCTGTGTTAGCATGGTAATTTTCTAAGAACCTACTTCGCCACTTCGGAAACATTGTCCGCGCCGGTGGAGCGCAAAAAACGCGCCACGTCGGTGGTCTCAAACTGCGGGTCGTGCGCCTCAATACACAGGAAAAACCGATCCACCGTGGCTCGCTCAAAGTTTTTCGCGCCAAAGACCGGGTGATACGGGCGTGGCAAACCGTTCAAAAACAGCATCGAACCTGCCGCCGCGAACCCGGCGTTCAAAATCGTCATTTCGTAGGCAACGGGAATCATTTGCGGCCACGACAAAAGCGGCTTACCGCCCACGTTCCACGCGTAATCCACGACCGCGACGTAGTATTGCCCCATCCAACCGCCGAGACAGCCGAGCAATCCGCCGAAGAACGCCGACCACGGAACCCGGTCATCCTCGTGGTGCAACTCTTCCGCCAAGCCGTGAATCGGCATCGGCGTATACGCATCCATCTTCGTGTAGCCCGCTTCGTTCGCCAGCCGTGCCGCGTGGAGCAAATCGTCTGGGTCGTGGTACTCGGCGATAATGCCGTGTAGCCCGGTCAGTTCCTGCTCGGCTTCATATGCCTGTGCATGCGAATGATGCCCGCCATCGTGTCCGACGTGATCGGGTTCGTGTTTGTCCAATCCGAACGGTGCGCCGTTATTGTTGCCGCTTGCCATAATTAGTGCGCCTCCCGTGAGCCGTTCGCGCTCGACGATGCGGTAGCGGATTCGGCGTGTGCCTCCTCGCCGTGTCCGCCGCCGTGACCGCGCCCGGTGTACTTAAAGAACAGGTCTTTATTTTCAAAAATGTTAATCATCGGCACGAACTTGATGAACAGGAACAACAGGAACGTGAACAAGCCCATCGTGCCGAGGAACAAGCCCCAGTCCCAAACGGTCGGCTTGTACATCCCCCACGACGACGGCACGAAGTCGCGGGAAAGCGAAATCGGAATAATCACGAACCGCTCCAGCCACATTCCGATATTGACCGCCATCGAAACCACCATTAGCACCAGCAGGTTGCGGCGCATTTGCGGGAACCAGAACAGTTGCGGAATGATGCCGTTGCACAAAATCAGCGCGTAATAATACCACTTGTACGGGCCGAACAAGCGGTTGTTGACCAGCGCGAGTTCAAACACGTTGCCGGAATACCAGCCGTAGAACATTTCGAGAATATAGCCGTAGAACACGATTAACCCGGTGAACAGCGTAAACTTCGCCATCCAGTCGAGGTGCTTCATCGTGATGAAGTCTTCCAAGTTGTACAGTTTGCGTAGCGGAATGCCGAACGTCATCACCATCGCGAAACCGGCGAAAACCGCGCCCGCCACAAAATACGGCGGGAAAATCGTCGTGTGCCAGCCGGGAACGATAGCAACGGCGAAGTCGAATGACACGATGGTATGCACCGAAAGCACGAGTGGGAACGACAAACCGGCGAGAATGTTCACCGCTTCTTCGTAGCGATACCAATGCTTCGCCGAGCCGCGCCAGCCGAGACACGCCAGACCGTACAGCGTTTTCGCTATCGGGGATTTCGACTTGTCGCGGATAGTGGCGAGGTCAGGAATCATGCCGATAAACCAGAACACAATGGAAATAAGCGCGTAGGTCGAGATAGCGAAAACGTCCCACATCAGGGGGCTACGGAACTGCGGCCACATGGCTAGGGTGTTCGGGTAGAAGAACATCCAGTAGTCCACCCACGGTCGCCCGGTATGGAGGAGCGGGAATAAACCAGCGCAAACAACGGCGAAAATCGTCATCGCTTCAGCGAACCGGTTGATACTCATGCGCCATTCCTGCCGCATAATCAGGAGAACAGCGGAAATCAGCGTTCCGGCGTGACCGATTCCAATCCACCAAACGAAGTTGATAATATCGAACGCCCACGCGACCGGTTGGTTGTTACCCCAGATACCCGTGCCGCGCAAAATCAGCCATGTGACCGACATCAGGAGCAGGTTGACCCCGACGAACGCGAGCAGGGTAATCAGAATCCAC
>JACMIU010000564.1 GCA_014380985.1 Armatimonadota bacterium
ATTCCACCCGATTCTCGATAAAGAGGAGCCTAAAAAATGAACCGAAAAGCCTTTACGCTGATTGAATTACTCGTCGTTATAGCTATTATCGCCATTCTCGCTGCGATACTGTTTCCCGTTTTTGCACAGGCGCGCGAAAAGGCGCGGCAGGCGGCGTGCGGATCGGGGCTACGGCAGGTCGGTCTGGCGTTCGCCCAGTACGTCCAGGACTACGACGAAACCACGCCGCAAATCTGGTTCGGTCCCAACTCCATGGACCAACGATATTTCTGGATGGACGCCCTGCTCCCGTATACGAAAAGCAACGAGTTTTTCTCCTCGTGTCCGTCGAAGGATTTCGATAACTGGCAGCCGAGCCAGCAGATTCCTACTCCCGGTGCCAACGCTAAAGCCCGCGAGAACGTTAGTTTCGCTGTCAACTCCCTGTACGCCTCGGCGAACACCGCCGCCAAGACGGCAGATAAACAGGATACCACGCCACCGATACGCGAGACGGGTGTACCCTATTCTGAATTCGTCGTCCCAACCAACACGGTTCTGGGTGGGGACGGCAGCGGCTACTACATCGCCTACAGCGCAAGCAATGCCGATCTCAAAGTCGAGACCCAGCCCCCTTATACAGGAACGATTAAATTCCCGAACTTAGGCCGGCTGACACCCGTGAACAACCCTAACCGATTTATTGGACGGCATTTCGGCGGCGCGAACTTCGTGTACTGCGACGGGCACGCGAAGTGGTCGAAGATCAGCGACGTGGCGAAAACGAACAGCAACGGCGTCCTGCACCTGTTCACCATTGAAGACGATGAGAACAAGTAGTCCGCGAGGAGAAACGCATGAACAACGAAATCACCCGCCGGGAACTGCTGGCGACCGGGGCAGCGACACTCGTCGCCTCGGCACTCCCCGCCGTGGCGAACGCCGCCGAAGCGAAGGAGTTCGCCTTTCCTCTGCTCGGCGACCTGCACTTCGACCGCTTGGGGCACCACGATATGGCGTGGCTGCGAAAAGAAAAGCCGAACGACATCCGGCAGGTGGAAAACTACAGTCGTATCACTCGCGAGGTGCTACCCGGTCTTTTTGTGGAGGTGAAGCAACAGATCGCGGCGCAAAAAGTCAGCGTTCCGTTCGCGGTGCATATCGGCGATTTTGTCGAGGGCTTAGCCGGAACCCCGGAACTGGCGTTGCGCCATTGCCGGGAAGCGGTCGCGTTCGTCGAAGCGGCGAAAATCGGCGCACCGTTCCTGTTCTGCAAGGGCAACCATGATGTCACCGGTCCCGGCTCGGTGGAAGCGTGCAACACGGTTCTGATGCCGTTCCTCGCCGCGCAAGCGAAACAAAAGTTGGACGGTTCGGCGCTCACGGTTCGGCAGGGCGACACGCTGTTCGTCTACTTCGACGCGTACGACGACCCGGCGGGCAAGGGTTTGGACCGACTGGAAAAGCAACTCGCGGCACGCGGCGACGCCAAGCAACTGTTCTTCATTATCCATCCGCCCGTGGTTCCGTACGGCGCGCGGTCCACGTGGCACATCTTTTCCAAACCATCAGAGGCGGCGGCGCGTACCCGTCTGCTGAATCTGCTCGGAGAACACCGGGCGATCGTCTTCTGCGGGCACTTACACAAGTATGGGACCGTGGTCCGTCAAACGGAAAAAGGCGCGTTTCTGCAAACGGCGGTGATCAGCGTGCTATCGTCGCCGGATGCGAAACCGAAGGATCTGGTGTCCAGCGTCAAAGAGTACGGATCGGACCTCGTCCGGCTCGAACCGAACTTTTCACCGACTACGATTGACGAACGTCGCGAATATTTGAAAGCGGAAGCGCCGTTCATTCGCCATTACGACTACGCCGACGCACCGGGGTACAGCATTGTGCGCGTAAACAATAAGAGCGAGGTGTCGGTAGACATGTATACGGGGCTGGGCAAGCGGTTCTGG
>JACMIU010000004.1 GCA_014380985.1 Armatimonadota bacterium
CGAATCGTCGCTCGCCCGCGCCGCCGATATTTTCGTGGATGCGTCCGTGCCGAAGGAGGCGTGCCCGCATAACCTCGCGCCGACCACGTCGACCACGGCGATGCTCGCCCTCGGCGACGCGCTCGCTCTCGCGGTGATGGAGGCGCGAAACTTTTCCCGCGCCGATTACGCCCTGCTCCACCCGGCGGGGTCGCTCGGTCGGCGTTTGCTACTCTCGGTTGGCGACATCATGCGAACCGGCGAAGCCTTAGCCGTGATTGGCGAGTCCACCACGCTGACCGACGCCTTATTCGCTATCACAAAGGCGGGCGCGGGCGCGGCGTGTGTGACCGACGCCACCGGCAAACTATCGGGCATCCTTACCGACGGCGATATTCGCCGCTTTCTGCTTCGCGCCCCCGACACGGCACTACGCGAAAAGGTTGCCGACGCCATGAGCCGGACGCCCCGCGTCACCACACCCGAAAAACTCGCAGTGGAGGCGTTGGACCAGTTCGAGAACGACGTTGCCCGCCCCGGCGATCTGCCGGTGGTGTCGGAAGACAGTCGCCCGGTCGGAATGCTGATGCTGAAAGACTTGGTACGCGCCGGAATCGTGCTACCGGACGGGGACGCGGTTCGATGAGTGAAATAGTGAGCGAGTCCGTTCTTGCCCGCGTTCGGCTTCTCGCCCTTGATGTGGATGGAACGCTGACCGAAGGCGCGGTGACGTTCCACAGCGGCGACACCGAGTCGAAAACTTTTCACGTTCACGACGGCTTGGGAATCGTGATGGCGTCGCTGGTCGGCTTGCGAACGGTTTGGATTACCGGGCGTGTGTCCCCCATCGTCGAACGCCGCGCCCGCGAACTCGGCATCACGCATTTGCGGCAGGGGGTGCGCGACAAGGCGGCGGTGCTGACGGAGATCGCCGGGTCGCTCGGTGTGCCGCTCGGCGATGTGGCGTATATGGGCGATGATTGGAACGATCTGCCCGCGTTCGCGGTTGCCGGGGTGCGTCTCGCGCCCGCCGACGCCGCGCCGGAACTGCTACAGGTCGCTGATTACGTGTCGCCAAGAGACGGGGGACGCGGCGCGGTGCGCGATGCGATTGCCGCTATCCTCACAGCACAAGGACGCTATGACACGGCGCGGACGCTTTACCTCGCGTCGCTGACCGTTCCGACGACTGGCGCGGTGCGGCAGTAGGGGGCGGGGACTTCAGTCCCCGCCCTTCTTGCGCCCGGCACGTTTCGGTTTCTGCGCGGTTTCGGGGACAATGCCTGCGTCCGCCAACGCTTCGGCGATTAGCGGCAGGTCGTCTTCGGGCGGCAGGGGGGGCGCGGGCTTCTTCGCGGAAACGCGGCGCGGCTCCTTTATCGCCGGTGCTTCCAACGCCGGAACCGGCGCGGCGTACACCGCGCTACCGTTCGCCCATTCGCTTTTGGTGTATTCGCTCCAGACACGGTTGTAAGTGTCGGCGGTTTGCGTAGCGATAATATCCCAGTTGAACACCGTTTCAACACGCTCAAAAGCGTTCGCTGCCATTGCCCGCGCCTGCGCCGGGTTTTGCAGAACCCGCGTGATTCCCCACGCCAGCGAATCGGGGTTGTCAACGAGCGTGGTCGTGCCGGTAACGTCGTGCTTGACGACTTCGGCAAGCCCCCCGGCTTCGCTCACCACCACGGGTACATACGCCGCCATCGCTTCCAGCGCGACGATGCCGAATGGTTCGTAGATGGACGGATACACGGCGACATCGGCAACGCGGTACAACCTATCGCGTACCTCGTCCGAAACGCGCCCGGTGAACAGTATCTGCTCGGTCATGCCCAGTTCCCGCGCTCGCGCTTCCAAGTGCGACCGGTAGCCCCCGCCCGCGATAACGAGTTTCGCGTTGGGAACCTGCGCCCGAACCTTCGGCATGGACTCTACCAGCACCTGCGCCCCTTTTTCGCGCACCATGCGCCCGATGAAGTAGATAAGTTTTTCGCCCGGCGCGGCGTACTTCGCTTTGAACTCGGCTTGCTCCTCGGTCGAAAACGGAAACTCGAAGTTCGCCGGGCTGACGCCGTTGTAGATAATGTCAATTTTGTCGTAGGGCGTGTGCAAGGCGTGCATGACCTCGCCGCGCATAAAGCCGGAGCAGACAATCACCCGCCACGACTCCCATTGCAGTTCCCATTCGCAGTGATTGATGTACCGCTGCATATCGGTATGGATGCCGTTGTTGCGCCCGAACTCGGTGGCGTGAATCGTCGAGAGTAGCGGCAGATGATACCGATACTTCAGTTCCTTACCAGCGAACAATCCGAGCCAATCGTGCGCGTGTAGCACAATCGGGTTGTCCTTCGCGTTCGGTTCCGCCAGCCAGCCTTGAACAAGAGCGTCGGCGCGGGCGTCCATACGGGCGTTCAGTTCGTGAACCCAGTGCAAAAAATCGTTGGTTTGCGTGTCCACGTTGACGCGGTGAACAAACAGGTTTTCCGCTTCCTGCTCGTCCGCCTCGCCGCCAGACGCGCCGCAGGTGACAACGTGAACCTCCAGACCGGTACGGGCAAGAGCGGGGGCAAGACCTTCGAGAGCGGCGGCGATTCCGCCAACGCGCATCGGCGGATATTCCCACGAAAGAAGAACGACGCGCATGGGCATAAGAAAAGGTAAACTCCTATCGGTTCGGTGGATTACGCTCCCCGAAACCGATAGGAGTTTAGCACAATCGCGGGCGCGGCGTCAATCTTGACCATTCACTTAACAACGTCACGAGACTTGAACCCGGCAACATCAAAAAACTTTTCTTCTCCCAGTCGGCGGTCGTAGTGATAGTTTGACATCCAACTCACCAACAACTTTTTAGTGCCATTATTTTTACGAAAACTACTGTGAGTTATTGATATTGTTTTTTGCGTAATTTTATCCACGTATATTCGGCGAACAAAAATCATGTCATGACTTTGTCCGCCTC
>JACMIU010000565.1 GCA_014380985.1 Armatimonadota bacterium
AACGGCGACACACTCCGCGAAAACGACGAATCGCTCGTTATCGCGTGGCTCACCAACCGCGTCGCCGCGGATTTCGTGCTGACTTGGGGTAAAAAGGGAACCGGGTATTCCGCCGGTAAAGTCGTGCCGGTGCGTACCGAGCGGTTCACCGTGGCGGGCGAGGACGGCAAAGGCACGTATGACTACGCCGCGACCCTGACCGGTCTTTCGCTCAATTCCCGCTACGAGTACCGTGTTACCCAAAACGGCAAAACGATTGTGGAGGGGTTCTTCACCACCCGCAAGCCCCGCGGGCAGAAAACGCGCTTTGTGGTTTTCGGCGACAATGCGTTCGGCGATATTTCCGACCGCAATATCGCCTATCAAGCGTTTCTGGCGAAGCCCGATTTCGTGGTCAACACCGGCGACAACGTTTACGAAAACGGCTTGGTCGGCGAGTATTACCGCTTCTTTTTCCCGATTTGCAATTCGGATGTCGCTGGGGCGCGGCAGGGCGCACCGCTTTTGCGGTCGGTTCCATTTTACACGGTGATGGCGAATCACGATGTCAACGGCGAAACGCCCGGCAAGGTGTCGTGCCTCGATTTCGACAAAGACCCCGACGCGGGCGGGTACTATACGTGTATGCACCTGCCCGGCAACGGGCTTGCCGCGCCCTCGCACCCGACCCCGTTACAAGGCAAGGACGCGCAGACCGACGTTTTTCGGAAGTGCGCCGGGGAGCGGTATCCGCGCATGGCGAACTACTCGTTCGACTACGCCGACGCGCACTTTCTTTGCCTCGACTCGAATACCTACACCGACCCGACCAACCCCGACTTGCAAGCGTGGATAGCGGACGATTTATCGAAAACCAACGCGGCGTGGAAAATCGTCGTCTACCATCATCCGGCGTTCAATGTCGGCAACAAGCACAACAAGAATCAGCAGATGCGCGTTTTGTCGCCCCTCCTCGAAAAGCACGGCGTCCATTTCGTGCTGAACGGTCACGAACACGTCTATCAGCGTACCCGCCCGCTTCGCTTCGCGCCGACCGACATTTCCCGCGCCTCGCTCACGAACACCGGCGACCGGCGCGTACCCGGCGATTTTCAAATTGACCGCGCCTACGACGGTGTGAAGACCACCCGTGCCAACGGAATCGTCTATATCACCACCGGGGCGGGCGGCAAATACCTCTACGACCCCGAACAAAACAACGCCCCCGAAACATGGACACGCGAAGCCGACAATCACGCCGATTATGTGGTGCGTTTCGTGTCTGACCGGCACTCGCTGACCGTGTTCGATATGACAAAGGATGTGATAGTTCTGCGCCAGATTGACCAATGGGGCGGCGAGATAGACCGTTGCCGGTTCACGAAGGGGTAAGCGGACACCAAACATCCCCTTTCACCACGCGGCAAAAAAGTTTCCCCGACGCACCTTGCCAAACCCGTGCAAAGTTTGCTACAATGTCGCGGCTTGAAAAAGCGATGCAAGCAATCCGATTTGTTTTTCACAGATTATAGTTTCACCGAAAGTTTTACCCGCATGAAGTTACAAGAGTTTCAAGGCAAGGCACTCCTCGCCAAATACGGCGTTCCGGTTCCCAAAGGACAGGTCGCCACGACCCCCGAAGAAGCGGCGGCGGCGGCAACCGCGCTCGGCGGCAAAGTCGTGGTAAAAGCGCAGGTTTTAGCCGGGGGACGCGGCAAGGCGGGCGCGGTGAAACTCGTTGAAGGCGCGGACGCGGCACGCGAGTTCGCGGCGAGCATTTTGGGCAAAGAAATCTATTTCGAGCAAGCGCAGTCCGAACTGAAAATCGAATCGGTGCTGGTGGAGGAAACACTCGCCATCGCCAAAGAATACTACATCGGCATCACGACCGACCGCGCTTCGCAAAGCAACGTTTTTATCGTCTCGTCGCAGGGCGGGATGGATATTGAGGAAGTCGCCGAATCGCACCCCGACGCTATCGGGCGGTTCGCGGTTGACCCGTTCCTCGGCTTGCGTGACTTCGACATTCGCGCCGTGGCGAAAGACGGCGGTATTCCCAGCGAGGAAGTCGGCAAACTCGCGCCGTTTCTGAAAGCGTTGTACAAAGCCTATATAGAGGGCGACGCCTCCCTCGCCGAAATCAACCCGCTTGTTGTCACGGCGGACGGCACGTTTATCGCCGGGGACGCCAAAATCGTGATTGACGAGTCCGCGCTGTTCCGTCACCCGGAGTTCGTGGAATACGCCGAAACGTCCGACGAAACCGACGAGTACGAAAAAGAAGCGAAGCGACGCGGCATCAACAACTATGTCCACCTGTCGGGCAACATCGGCATCATCGGCAACGGTGCGGGGCTGGTGATGGGAACGATGGACGAAGTGAAACGCGCCGGGGGCGAACCCGCCAACTTCCTCGACATCGGCGGCGGCGCGAAAGCCGAACTGGTGAAAAACTCGCTCGACATCGTGCTGTCCGACCCCAGCGTCAAGGGCGTGATGATCAACATTTTCGGCGGCATCACCCGCGGCGACGAAGTGGCACGTGGCATTATCGAAGGCACGAAAACGCTCAATATCACGGTTCCGATTGTGGTGCGCCTCGCCGGAACCAACGCTGAAGAAG
>JACMIU010000566.1 GCA_014380985.1 Armatimonadota bacterium
AACCCTTGAATTATATCCTCAGCAACACGGTTAGGTTTTTCGCTCATCGTTTTTCTTCACAGTATTCGTGGCGATATGCTCCAATCGAATGAGATCAACCTCTTGAACAATCGCTCTTTTGTCTGCTGACGATATATCGTCGGCTTCGTCTTTATCATACACTTTCAACAGCAAAACTACCTTCACATCTTGCATATACTGATAGATAACACGCAAGCCACCGCGTTTGCCTTTACCACGTCGCGGCTCGGCGAAGCGCATCTTGCGAACGCCGCCCGTGCCGGGAATCACATCACCAAGCCCCGGATTGTCAAGCAACGTTTGTTGAAAAGCGCGGAAGTTGTCGTCCGTGACGAAGAAGTCGTCACGGCTTGCCATAAATCGGGACATTTCAATAAAAGTAAGTGTCATCGTTCGGGTCTCCACGGGAGATATACTCGGCGAACTTCACTAACTTGGGCGAAGGGTTCGCAAAGATATAACACTCAACTCTTTACTCGGCTTCTGTTTATAGTGTACGCCGTGTCGGGCGCGGCGGCAAGAATCCACCGCCACGGAAAAAGGAAAACCGCGTCCCCGTAGCGAAAGAAACGCCATGTTATCTACCTTAGGAAAAGTACCGGAGGGCTACGACGAGCGCGTTTACGCGGGCGTTCTTGGCAAAATGATTGGCGTCTATATGGGACGCCCGATTGAAGGCTGGTCGAACGAGCGTATCGAACGCGAAATCGGCGAGGTTTGGTACTACCCGAACGAGCAGCTCGGTATGCCGCTGATTGTCGCCGATGACGACCTTTCCGGCACGTTCACGTTCCTTCGCGCCCTACCCGATCACGGCGTTTCGCCCGACCTGACCGCCGAGGCGATTGGCAAAACGTGGCTCAACTATCTGGTCGAAAACCGCACCGTGCTTTGGTGGGGCGGCGTCGGCGTCTCGACCGAGCATACCGCGTATTACCGGCTTAAGTCGGGCGTTCCCGCGCCGCTTTCGGGGAGCATGGAGCGCAATGGGCAGGTGGTCGCCGAGCAAATCGGGGCGCAGATTTTCGTGGATGGTTGGGCGATGGTCTGCCCGAACGACCCCGAAACCGCCGTGACTTTGGCGGGACGCGCCGCGTCGGTGTCGCACGACGGCGAGGCGATTTTCGCCGCGCAGTTTATCGCGGCGGTGGAAGCGATGGCGTTTGGCGAGGGGACAATCGCGTCGCTCCTGACGCGGGGGCAAACGTTCATCCCGCCCGGTTCACTGATTTATCAGATTGTGGACGACGTGACCGCTTGGCATTCGGAAGATGGGCGCGACTGGCGGCTTTGTTTGCGCCGCGTGACCGAAAAATACGGCTACGAGATTTATGGCGGCAACTGTCACGTCGTGCCGAACTTCGCACTGATTATCCTCGCCCTGCTTTTCGGTGACAACGATTTTCAAAAATCGCAAATGATTGTGAATACCTGCGGCTGGGACACCGACTGCAACGCCGCGAATGTCGGGTGCATTTTAGGAATCAAGAACGGTTTGGCGGCGATTAACGCGAAGGTAGACTTCACAACGCCGGTGGCAGACCGATTATATCTGCCGACGGCGGACGGCGGACAGTGCATCACCGACGCCGCGCAGGTGGCGAACGACATAGCGGCTATCGGGTATACGTTGCGCGGACAAAAGCCGGATGCACCGAACGGCGGGGCGCGGTTTCATTTTAACTTTCCCGGCTCCTTGCAAGGCTTTCAACCCGAAGACAGCGCGGCGTGTCGCGGCGTGGTATCGCTCACGAACGCCGTGGTCGGGCGCGTCGGCGAAACCGGCGAGGTGGTGGACGAACGCGCCCTTGCTATCGCCTACAAAGGCGTGGGGCGGGGGCGCAATGCGTGTGTTTACTCGCCAACGTTCATGACGCCGGACGCACTTAAAGGCGGTGGCGGTTATGGCATCGAGGGTTCGCCGACGATTTACGGCGGACAAATCCTTCGCGCCCGTGTGGTCGCGCACGACGACAACGCGGATTTTGCCCCGGTAACGCTGGTGCTTCATGTCTATGGCGACAAAGACGCCCTCGAAACCGTGCGCGTGGCGACGCATAAACTCGCGCCCGGCGACGCGCACCATTTCCACGCCCCCGTGCCAGATACCGAGGGCAAGCCGATTGCGGCGGTCGGCTTGGAAATCGGCGGCGACGCCGGAAGCGGAACCGTGTTCCTCGACTGGATGAACTGGGACGGTGCGCCAACCACCACACTCACAAAAAAGAACGGCACGGCGTGGCGAAAGGCGTGGGTGAACGCGGCGAGCGAATGGTGCAAATGGGTGCTGTGGGAGCCGAATCAGTTTACGCTCGTGCAGAACAACGCCGATACCGGGTTCGCGCTCACGGGTTGCCGCGAATGGACGCAGTACCAACTGGAAACCACGGTGTACGCGCACCTTGTTGACCGGGTTGGGGTGCTGGTGTGTGGGCGCGGATTGCGCCGCTACGTCGCCGTGACGCTTTCGCCGGGCGGAATCGCCCGCCTCGTGGAACGCTACGACGACGCCGAAACCGTGCTTGCCGAAGCCCCGATAGAATGGTCGCTCGACCTTCATTACCGCGTCACGCTTTCCACCAAGCGCGATGGCACGATAAAAGCCACGGTAGAACCGCCCGACCCGTCCGCCGACCCGGTAACGCTCACCGGGTTAATAGACACGGACAGGGCGTTCGGCGGCATCGGATTGCTGGTCGCCGGTGGTCACGCGCAATTCGGCGCGGTGTCGGTATCGCCGATAGGCTAAACGTGTTACAACGGCGCGAAACGGGTAAACATATGGCAAATGGAAACGCCGAATAAACCGGTCGAAGCCGGAGCGAAAATACACGTGGAGCAGATTGTCGAACCAGTGCGGCAAGCCGGGGAGCGAATTGAGCAGACACTGCAAGACCCGCGTCTGCTGGAGAGAATCCCCGGTCGCTCGGTCAGCGTAATTGCGTTGGCACTGCTTGCCGTCGCTCTGCTTTTGGAGCGGTTGCCCCGCGTCTACGGAGTTGGTTGGTGGTGGACGCTTTTCTTCCTTGTCACCGGTTTCGCGGTGCTGTGCCACGAGCTGCGCGGCACGGCGTCGCCGCTGGGCAAATTGACGCTTCCCAAGATTCTGTGGAATCCGCTTCTGCCACCGGTTTTCGCCGCGATTGTTGTGGTGATGGCATTCCAACTTTTCAGTTTCAGTCTGTTGTCGCTCCTTTGGACGGTGGCGGCGGGGCTTTTGGTGTGGGATCAGTGGCGCAAGACGGTGCTGAGTCCGGCAGGATTCGGGCAATCTTTCGACTTCGCGGGGCTGATGCACGGCTACCGGGGAAACGTGGTTGTCGGTGTACTGGTATGTTTAGCGGCACTGTTTTTCGTCTGGGGGGAAACCGCGCCGCAGTATGTTTCAATGTTCAACGGTGGTATGCGCTACTCACAACTCAACGATGGTTTGGGCTACCGGAATGGGTACGCCTTTCGTTATGACCCGATGTTGTATTTGAACGTGATACCGTTCCCCGGCTTCGAGTACACGGGGCGCAATCTTTCGTTCGTAGTGTGGGCGGAAATCGCCTTGCTCTCGCTGGTGATCTGGGCAGCGCATCGAACAGCGGCAACAACGCGAACTACGGTCGGCGTGGTGCTGTTCGCCGGGGTCGCTCTTTGGTGGATAACCCGGCTGGCGAACTATCCCGGTGTTTGGCTGTTTTTCGTGGGACTGGTGCTGATGGGTAGCGGCGTGTACTTTCTGTTTCGCAGGCAGGAAACCGGGCGATTCGCGCTTTTCGGGCGTCGCGCCGCCATCACGCCGTAGTCGCTAACCGTTGGCAAACCGTCTTACGGGGGCGAAACCTTCGCGCCCATCGCCCCGACAAGTTCGGCGTCGGTGATTTGAAAATACGGCGTGTGCGCTTCGGGATGCTTCGGGTTGTACAGCACGGTGAACGTCGCACCCTCGCAAAGTCCCAGATGCCACGCCCGGCTACGCGGCACGGTGAGATGGTCGGTGTGAACCCTGCCGTCCGCTGACTCGTACTTGTAGCGAAAAACGATGCTGTATTTTTCTACGGGCAGTTTGTGCGGCGTGGTGTTGTCTTCGCTCGTGACAAGGGCGCGGGTCGCCGTGCCGAATGCAAGGTATTGTGCGGGTAGCAACTCGTTATCGGAACCGGCTATCGAAACTCGTAACGCCGGTGGCAACAATGTACAAATCGGCAAAAGCATCCAAATATGCAACGGAATCGGTTGAATGTACGCCGTGTACAGCATCCCCAAAGTGGACGCAAGTGCCAGAGCGGCGAACGTGAGTTGCGCCTCGCGGAACTGATTCCTTTGTCGCACCTGTCGCGGCGCGGTTTGTAGCAGTTCCGGCTCAATCGTGCCGAACATCCCGGTTTGCTTCGCGGTCGCGGCAAGCCGTTCGGCTTCCCAAGCGGCGATGCGGGTGGAAGCGTTGTGCGATACCGACGTTGCTACAACGGGAACCACGCGGTACGCG
>JACMIU010000060.1 GCA_014380985.1 Armatimonadota bacterium
CGTGGAAACCACCCTCGACGACGACACCTACACCATTTCCGGCGATACACGCCCGGAAAAGGGAGCCACTATGTTGAGCCTGTGTTTTCACCGCAAGATGACGACCATGACGATAATGGCTGCCGAGCGGTTTCCTTCGGTGCGTACCATGTCGTTTACAACCGTGATGATCCTCACCCCGAACGGCAAGCCGGTTCCCGTAGGAAGTAACAGTTCCAGTGACTCGAACGGCATGGAAACAAAGTATCAGGTCACGGCGTCACTGACGTTTGCCCCGGTCGCGGAAGCAAAACCGTAGCAAAAACGGCTTGCACGAAAAAATCGTGCAAGCCGTTTTACCTATTCGAGTGTTCGACCTACGCGGCTTTGCGGCGGCGAATGGCGACGAGCGCGAGCGGTAAGACGCCTAACCCGGCGAGCGCGACCGTGCTTGTCTCCGGCACGACGGCTTGCGCAAAGTTATCGGCGACGCGCAGGTCAGTGATTTCGATACCGGATTGCCCCGTGGTGGCACTGGCAAACTGCGAAAACACGACACCGGCGATTTGGGTGACATCCGCCGTACCCGTGCCAGCCGTTACGGTTACATAGGGGGTTTGCGACGCAAGATCGGTGCTGGTCGGATTCACGAACAATCGAACGGAATCGTTCGGTGCGCCGGCGGTGAGATTGAGTTCGGCAACAATCGAGAAGAAAGAACCCAGTGGCAACTGCCCGCCGAAAGCAAACGGATTTCCCCCTTGACCATTCACCCGAACCCCGAAGTTGAATCCCGTGCCGCTGGCGTCCGGTCGGACGGTGATACGGTGGTTTTGAAAAACCCCCATTCCGGTTGCTAACGCATCCGAAGTTGCAAAGAAATAAGAGTTCGTGGCGAGAGGGGCGGTGTTCACGCGCAGGTTCATTCCCACAAAGGCGGAAGCGGTTCCTGCTCCCGGCGTTACAATCGGTGTTCCGACGGATTTGATCACATCTTGATTATCGGTTGTCGCTGCCGGAGTGAGGTTAGGGATGACTACACGCCCGCCAACAACCTGTAACGGGCTGGTGGTAGATGCGGCGTAGGCGGTGTATCCGCCTTGACCGGCAAGAGTGCCGTCGCTGAAGGTGGCGAAGTTATCGGAAATCAAAACCACCGCTTTGGCGGGAACTGTTGCCAAGGCGACCAATGCCGCCGCGAACAAAAGATTGCGTTTGAGAATCATGAAATAAATCCCTCTGTAATACAAAGATTGACTAACAAAGCAATTTTACCGACCCAAACTGGCAACTGTGTTAAGAGAAGATTAAATCTCGCGCTATGCGGAAAAGTTTTATGGCATCCGACCTACGGAAAATCAAACAAAAAACCGACACAACGACTTGTCGTGCCGGTTTTCCTTGAATGTTGCTAACGCTTTATGCGGTCAGTTCTTCGCCTTCACTTCGGAGCAGTCGGGCGAGCGAGTGCAAGCGGGTTTTGACACCCTTTACGACGTCCGTGCTGTCCAAACCTTCGATATGCTCGGCGAGTTTGATCAGCGTTTTGCCGATGGTCTTGCCGTTCGGCGCGTCGCCGGATAGCGATTTGCGAAGCGCGTCAATATCCTTGCTCACGGCTTTGAGTTCGGGTTTCGGGTTTTCGGCAAGCAGGTCGTGCCAGTGATCGAGTTGCGCGGTCGCGGCGTCTTTGGCGAGGTCGGCGACGCCATCATGCAGGGCGTCTACGAGTGCGGATAATTCTTTCGGTATCGTTAGTGCCATCGGTGTAGATAACTTTCTATCGTTGTTCTTGTGGCGGGCTTCGATGCTTTCGCCCGCCCGGTTCTCTTCTACCCGTCTCGTACCTCCGACAAACCTGAAGTTTCGTCGTCTATACGCCGCAAGTGTTCCTCCATCCGCGTCAGTAGTTGTAAAAACATTACTTGCTCTGCTTCCCCGAATGAAGCCGTTGTTTTCTCTCCCAATCGCGTCGCCGCTTCACCTGCACTTTGCAATAGTTCACCCCCCGATTGCGTTAGGTGTAGCGTGTGCGAGCGACGGTCACCGGGGGCAGGAACGCGCACAAGCAAGCCACGATTCACCAATTTCGCCACCAGCGCGGTAGCGGTCGGTCGCTCAATCAGCAGAAAATCGGCAAGTGCCGACGGCGTCACCGCACCATCCCCCTGACCCATTTGCCAGACTCCCAGCAGGGCACGAAACTGCGCCTGCGTCAGATCGTGCGGCGCGAAGCGAACATCGAACCGCGCCGACATCCGCGTTCCAACGCGCATCAGGGCAAGGCACAATTGCGACGCGACCGGCAAAGCGTCATTCGGCGACATGAATCACCCCCGGCTTCTTCGCCCGAACGAAGCGGTGTATCAAAAAGAAAATCACCGGAACGCCAATTGCGGTCGGCA
>JACMIU010000567.1 GCA_014380985.1 Armatimonadota bacterium
CCGCCGAACGGCTTATTTCCCCGACACCGCGAACGCTACGCGCCCTGCTCGACTGGAGTCACGATCTGCTTTCGCCGCGTGAAAAAACGTTGTTCCGGCGATTGTGCGTGTTTCCCGCCTCGTTCACCGCATCTTTCGCGCACGCCGTTTGCGCCGAACCGCGGCAGGAACTTTGGGACACGCTGGACACGCTCGCCGATTTAGCCGAAAAATCGGTGGTGGTACGCTCGGAGGACGGACGCTTCCGCCTGTTAGAATCGTTGCGGAACTATGCCTCTCAGCAACAACCGGAAGACTTGTACCGATTCGCTATGCGGAAGCGTTCGCGCAGTGGGTGGACTCCCTACGCGGAACACTCACCGGCGAAACGCAAGCGGCATCATTGCCGCTAATGGATGCCGAAGCCCACCATCTTCGCGCCGCGCCGGAAACGGCGATTCGCACCAACAACACCCGTGCCGCCTATTTATTATGCCGCGCCGCCGTGCGCTGGTGGACGATTCGCGGCTTGACCTCCGACGGACGCAATTTTGTCACACGCGCCCTCGCCTTGCCCCCGCTCCTTAGCGACAATGCCGAATCGCGGCGTTTGCAAGGCGAACTGTTCGTCGCCGCCGGAACGATGGCGCGTAGCCAAGCCGATTACCCGGCGGCGAAACAGTGGCGGGAAACCGCGATCGCCTATTTCCAGCGTATCGGTGACGCCAATGGGGAAGCGGGCGCACTCGGAAATCTTGCCATTGTCGCACACCTGCAAGGCGATTTAGGGCAAGCCGTGCAACTAAGCGAACAAGGTTTGGTAATTCAGCGCACGACCGACAACCGGCGCGGAGTGGCGTCGTTTCTGCAAAACCTCGGCAATCATTACAGCCATGCCGGACGGCACGACGATGCCCTGCGTTGCCACCGCGAAAGCCTCGATTTGCGCCGCGAACTCGGCGATTCCGACGATATTGCCCATTCCCTACTCAACTACGCCGCCGCGCTGGACGAGTCCGGCGATGCGGTTGCCGCCCGCGTTTACGCCGAAGAAAGTTTGCGCTTGATGCAAAAAATCGGCGACATACAAGGAGCCATTACCGTGCTGGATAATCTCGCGGTTCTCTCCGGCAAGCAGGGAGATATTGTCGCCGCCCGCGGGTTCCTGTCTGATGCGCTTGCTCAAATTGACTATGAGAAGGCTCCGCAGGATGTTGCCGATTTGCTACGAACCGTGTCAACCGTTTTAGAAACGTCGGGCGACCGATTGGCGGCGGTGCGATTTTTCGCGGCGAATATACATCAGTGCCGCAAAGCGGGTTTTATGCCTATCGGGCGCGAGCAGGAAAACCACGAACGCGAGGCGTTGCTCCGCGCCGAACTCCCTGCTCCGGCTTATGAAACCGCCTGTCTCGCCGGTGAAAACTGGACACTTGTCGAAGCAATTCACGAGGCGCAAATCCTGCTCGCCAAATCACCGAGAAATTAGCGGTTTCCCGCCGAAAAGCGCACGTTTTGTAGAACGCGCAACTGATACATCGTGAGTCCGATCAGCAATGCGCCCATAATCAGCGCGGCGGCGGTCGCGTAGCCGAACTTCAGGTAGATAAAAGCGTTCTGCCAGATTTCGAGGCCAACCGTGTGCGTGGCGTAGTCGGGCCCGCCGCCCGTTTGAACAAGCACCGGCTCCATTATCTTAAATGCTGCTACGGTTGCTCCGACTAAATTGATGACCAGAAGCGGGGTCAGGGTTGGAATCGTGACTTGGAAGATTTTTGTCCAGAAGCCCGCGCCGTCAAGGTCGGCGGCTTCGTACATTTCGTCGGGAATGGACTGTAGCGCGGCTAAATAGATCACCGAGCCGGGTCCTGCCGCCGACCAGATAAGCGGCACGACCACGGCGAACATAGCGAGCGACGGGTCTTGTAGCCACTTTTGCGGCTCGACGCGAAACGCGCCGAGAAGCGTATTCGCCAAGCCGTTCGGGGACGGGTCGAAGAACTGCCGAAACAGCATCGCGGTGACAACCGAAGTCGTTACGGCGGGCAAGTAGTACAAAACGCGGAAGAAAGTTTTCGCTTTCGGGATCTCGTTCAGCAGAAGCGCGATAGCGACCGGCAGAAAAAAGCCGAGCGTCAGCAGGTACGCAGTGAACAAAAAGGCGTTTTTCATGCCGGTGCGGAACGTTTCCTGCCCTGCCGCTTCGATGAAATTGTCCAATCCGACGAAGCGCGAACCGCCTAAGATACTAACGTCCTGAAAGGCCATCACAAGCCCTCTAAGTAGCGGTAAGTATGCCCAGATAGCAATACTTAGCACTGCGGGTAGCATGAATGCCCATGCGGAAAGTTGTGTGCCGAGTTTGACGCCGCCCGCTTGTGGGACGTTCGCGCCTTGCGCTTTTCGCGCTGCTTGCCGGATGCGGGCGACATGCCACGCGGCATACGTGGTGCGTCCGAGGAGGAAAGACACGCCTAAGACGATGGCTCCGAAGATCACGTAGGCGATGGTGCGCTGTTTAGCGATTTCGGCGGGCGGGGTGTAGCCGAGGAGTTTGGTGTTGATTTTAGCGACCGAGGCGTTGAGTATTTGCTGGGCGTCGCGGGTCGGGTAGAGAATCGCTTGGTCGAGCGGTTCGTTCATCAGTTTGTAGATGAATGCCATGTTTTCACCGTTCGGCTCCGGCTTGCCGGACGCGAACAGCGATTTCGAGGCTTCCATCCACGGGCGTTGCTGTGGCGTGATGTACTCGTCGTAGCCGAACCGTTTCAGTTCGTTCGGGTTG
Source organism: Armatimonadota bacterium (assembly GCA_014380985.1). Classification (GTDB taxonomy): domain Bacteria; phylum Armatimonadota; class Armatimonadia; order Armatimonadales; family Armatimonadaceae; genus JACMIU01. The sequence goes on from JACMIU010000567.1 coordinate 2,765, forward strand.
ACTAATTGCGCCAAACCGTTTTCGACATACGCTTTGCACCGGATTTGCGCGGCTTCTTCGCTTGCCATGTAGCGGATAAACTTCCAGCAAGCGGCGAGTTTCGCGGGGTCTTTTACGGTGGCGTTTATCCCCCACTGACCGGCGTTAATTTCGTTCCCGCTGACGCCAGTCGGTCCTTTAGGCATGGCGGCGATGCCGAGTAGCGACGGGTTGAGGTCGAACTGGTTCATGTTCGCTACGTCGTCGGACTGGTAGGCGAACCACATTCCGATTTTACCGGCGGAAATGTCGGCTTTACGCGTGGAGGTGCGGCTCGCTACTCCGGCTTGCG
>JACMIU010000568.1 GCA_014380985.1 Armatimonadota bacterium
CCCCCGACAAGAAGTACGGCGGGTCGGCGAACACGAGGTCGAACGATTCGGCGGGAAACCGGGGCAAAAGTTCCAGCGCGTCGGCTTGGTATAGGGCGACGGCGCGGTCGTCTTCTGTGAAGATAGGTGCGAACACCGGCGTAACGGTCGCGGGGGGCGATACGGACGCTCCCAGCACCCCCGATACCATCGCCCGCACGGCGGCGTCGGTGACGAACGGCAACGCGCCCGAAGAAACAGGGGAAGCAGGGACGGCGGGGGAATCGGCGGTTTTCACAGTGATCGGGATCGTACCCGATTTCGCGGCGCGGATCAAGGGGCGAAAAATCGCCCGCCCCTGCGTTTCCGCTTCGCGTTCCCCCGGCGCAGTTTTCTATCAAACACGAAGGGCAAAAGCCCGTAGAGAAGGAAACCGAAACCATGAGCCATCAACAAACCGTGCGAACCCAAACCGAAACCGACGCGATTCTGATTCTCGCCACCGAAGCGATGGAAACCAAAATGAACCGGGGCGAATCGTTCACCGCGCTCGACATCAGCAACGCCCTCAAGGCGCGAAACTTCCCCGTGCGACACCGCGAAGTGTCCGCCGTAGTGCGCGGGTTATACGCGGGCGGCGGCATGAGCGCGTTCGGCTACGACCGCGAACTGATTACCGTCTCGACGCCGGGTGGCACGGAGAAGGCGTATCTGTACGCCCACGCCACCGTGCCGGACGGTTATGCCGACGACGCGCAAAGTGCGCTCGCGCCCGTCCCCCCGGCTCGCGCCCGCGCCTTAGACGACGCGGTTCCGGCGGGGGCGTCGCTCCCGACGCTCGCGGAAATCGCGCTACAGGGCATGGTCGGCACGGCGGTTATCCACGGTAGTGGCACAACGGCGTTCCGCAAGGCGCGGCGTGTGTCGGGGCAACAGCGCGGGGCGTTCCGGCGCGACGGCGCGGTGTCCGTGCCGCGCAAACTGATTGAAGAGGCAGGCTATCAAGAAGGCGATCTGCTTCTCCTGACGCACGACGCGCAAACCGGCACGCTCGTCCTCGCACCAGTGCAAACCGGCGTACTCGGCGCGTTCGTGAAGGTGTGGGCGGATTTGCGCGTTCGCATCGCCCGGAGCAAGTGGGGCGTGGCGGGCTTTTCGGGGCAGGTGAGTGCGGCGCAGAAGCCGGGTTTCGTGGTGGAAAGCGGTCGGCTTCGGATCGCGCCGTAGAGGACGGGGGGCGGTTGACTGGATTGTATGGCACGGGTAAAGAGCGGGTAAAAGGCGGTACAATCTTTCCATGTACACAGGAGAAACGACGATCGGCGTAACGGAGTTACGTCACATTTTGCCGACGGAGTATGCCGCCCTTGTCGAACCAGAGAACGAAGTTTACCGTGCCACTGTCACCGCGCCGTTCGCCTTTTTCGCTACCGGCGACACCGAAGCCGAAGCACTTTCGCAACTCGATACGCAAATACGCGAGCGATTGCAACACGGGGCGCGAATCGTCTACCGTCGCCTACCCGATGCTACAGAACATCCCCTCGCTCGATTCGTCGGCGACCTATCCGATTATCCGCGCCGCGACGAATGGGAGAAAGCCATGCAGGAGTACCGCAATGATGCGGAATCCGGTCATAACTACCTGTGATCTACCTACTCGACACGAATGCGCTCACCGCGCTTCGCCATGGCAACCCTGCCGTCGCCGGGCGCGTTCTCGCTACGTCAGCCGATCAACTTGCTATTAGCGTTATCACCGTAGAAGAAGAATTGAACGGCTGGTATCCTTTGCTCCGAAGAAAGCAGTCCGACGCAGAATTAGCCGACGTTTACTCACGTATCGCCCAGACCGTGGAACTGGGGCAGGTTTCCGTATACGACGCTTCGATGTCGCCGCTATTGCCCGCTACCGCGAACTGCAAGCGGCAAAACTCGGCATTGGAAAAATGGATGCCCGAATCGCCGCCATTGCCCTTGTCAACGACGCCACTATTGTTACCCGTAACCTGCGCGATTTTGGGCGCGTCCCCGGTCTGCTTTGTGAAAACTGGCAACCATGAACGGGCTTAGCGGAACCGCGCCCCCGGCGCGACCTGTCGGAACAGTTCCAGCAAATCGTGCGCCAACTGCTCCGAATCGTGACGCACCACGGCGGTTTCGCTCATATATTTGCCCTTCACAGGGGCGTAGCCCAAGTCCTGAATCGCCTCTAAGTCCGGCTCCACGAACTGCGCCCCGGCGACCGCGTAGCGGGCGAGCGTTTCGTCCGTCGGGCGCGTCGTGTTGACCATCACATAGTCGAACACGCGCCGCCCAGCGTGCGACTCAACCTGCTTGACGTGCGCCGATGCCGAATAGTCATCGGTTTCGCCGCGCTGGGTCATCACGTTGCAAACGTAGACTTTGAGCGACGCCTTGCTTTTTTGAACCGCGTCCGCAATCTCCGGCACTAACAGGTTCGGCACGACCGACGTAAAAACGCTACCCGGTCCCATCACGATAATATCGGCGGCGAGAAGGGCGGCTAACACTTCGGGAACCGGGTGCGGGTGTTCGGGCAAGAGCGAAATGCGCTCGATAGCGCGGGGGTCTTTCGCAATCGCCGATTCGCCGTGGACGGTCGCGCCGTCCGCCATCGTGCCGACAAGCGAGACCGGCTCCACCGTGGACGGCAACACGCGCCCACGAATCGCTAAGACTTTCGCGGTTTGCGCCACGGCTTCCTCGAAGTCGCCGGTAATATCCGCCATCGCTGCGATCAGCAGGTTGCCAAAATTATGCCCCGACAAACCGTCGCCGTCGTTCACGGTCTGGAAGCGGTACTGAAACAGTTTCTGCATGATCGGTTCGGCGTCGGCGAGGGCGACAAGGCAGTTGCGAATATCACCGGGGGGAAGGACACCGCCGGGCAATTGGCGTTTGAGTTGTCCCGACGAACCGCCGTCGTCGCTCATCGCCACCACCGCCGTCAGGTTCGACGTGTACGTTTTCAGCCCGCGCAGAAGTGTGGAAAGTCCCGTGCCACCGCCAATCACCACGATTTTCGCGCCCTGCGAAAGCGCACGGTTGCGGCGAATCACGTCCGGCAAGTCGGACAGCGAATCGGGCGCGACCGCCGACACAATCGAGCGGTTCACGGCGATTAGCGCGTACAGAATAATCCAAAGCCCTAAACCGACGAACACGATTCCGAGCGGGCGATACACCCACGGGTCTTCTAAGCGGATGCCGGTGGTGCTAAGAAGCAGGTTGTACAAAATGTCGGTGTATTTGATGTAGTTCAGATACAAAAACACGGCGACACCGAGCAGTACGAAGAAGATGCCGAGCGGAATCAGTATCAGATACCGCTTGACGCGCATATCGGGCGCGAGCCATTTGAGGCGACGCTCAAAGCGCGAAACCGGGCGCGGCGCGGCGGATAGCACGGCGGACTGCGCGAGCGGCGCGTTCGCTTCCCGTGCTTCTTCCTCTTCCGTAGGGGGCGTTATTGCGCGGGTTCCCACGCTTAGCGCATTCCCCACTGCGCGGCGTCGCGGTGTTGCACTAGTGCGCGGTAGCCCAAACCACGCAAAAACGTCGCTAACTTCTCGGCGACCACGACCGAGCGATGCTTGCCCCCGGTGCAACCGATGCCAATTGTCAAATACGCCTTGCCCTCGGCGACATAGTGCGGCAGACTCCAGCCGACTAAATCGTACAACCGCTCCAGAAACTCGCCGGTTCGGGCGTCGTTCATCACATAGCGTTCGACTTCCGGGTCAAGCCCGGTGTGCGTTTTCAGTTCCGGCACATAATGCGGGTTGCACAAAAAGCGCACATCAAACAGCAGGTCGGCGTCCTGCGGCATTCCGTGCTTGAACCCGAATGACGCCACGGTAACGGTGAGCGGATGCTCCTTGCGGTCAACGCTCGCGTACTCGTCCACCAAAAGCACGCGCAGTTCGGCGGGCGTCAGGATGGACGTGTCAATCACGCGGTCGGCGCGTTCCTTGAGCGCGGCTAAGTATTCGCGTTCGCGGGCAATCGCGGGAAGGATACCGCCCGCGTCGTCGAAAAGCGGGTGCGTGCGGCGTGTCTCCTTGAACCGGCGAAGCAGTGTTTCGTCGGAAGCGTCCATGAACAAGAGAAACGGCTTCGCGCCGGTCTCGGTCAGGACTTCGTAGGCGGGAAGCAAATCGGCGACATGACCGCCGCGCACATCGGAAACAAGGCAAAGTGGCTTGCCGTCGCCATCCCCGGACTCGCCGCCGAGTTCGCCCTGCGCCGCCATCGGCAAAAGGCGGGCGGGCAGGTTATCCACCACGCGCCAGCCCAAATCCTCGAATGTCCGCGCCGCCGCCTGTTTGCCCGCCCCGCTGATACCGGTCAGCACCACGATACGCGGAACCCCCACGTTGCTTCCTTGCAACGCGCTGTTATTTGTCATCTTTTTTATTCCCGCCTAAGAATGTGTTCAAAATCCCGAACAATGCCGACGTGACCACCGAGCCGAACAGCGCGGCGACAAAGCCGTCCACGCGAAGCCCGACGTTGAGTTCGCCGACCAGATAAAACATCAGCGCGTTAATCACCAGTCCGAACAGCCCGAATGTCAGGCACGACAGCGGCAGGGTGAGGAACGCGACGATAGGGCGCACCAATGCGTTCACCAGCGTCAGCACCAACACGGCGACAAACGCGCCCGCGACACTCTGCCCGGTGCTATTCGCGGTGAACGCCAAGCCGAAGCCAAGCCGGTCACCGAGTAGCACGGTAAGATACAGGGCAACTGCGCCAATCGCCCATCGGGTAAAAAATTGCATCATGTTTTATATATCGCGCCTATCGGCTATACTGTTCCACACATTGCTTGCGCTCCCGTTGCCGTGCGGGGATGTTCCATCCTCCGGTTGGGGGCGTTCCGCCTGAGTATCCTGCGGATACGACGCTTCGCGGGGGACGGGGGCGAACCGGTTGGACGACGCGCCCCGTCGTTCTCAACCGACGAGCCCGTATCCGCAGGATACTCAGGCGGAACGCCCCCAACCGGAGGATGGAACATCCCCGCACGATAGACTAAGGGGAACCGCCCCGGCGAAAAAAGCGTAAAATATCTACAACCTTGAAATCGGTTTGAAATTGATTTTCCTTATGCAAAGTATACACCATTCCTCCATTCTTTCGCGGCAACTCGCCCGAACAGCCGCCCTTTTTGCCGGGACGCTGAGCGTTGCCGCCCTGCTGACCGGCACGGCTTGCACCCGCGCCAATCAAAACGCCAACATCACCGGCGACGCTTTAGTCACCGGGGCGACGATGGAAGTCGCGGCGAACGCGCAGGTCGGTGGCAGAGGGGCGCAAACCAACGGACAGGGCGTTCGCTCCGGCACGGTGTCGCTCGCCGATGATGCCAAAATTGCGCAGGTTGCCACGCAACTGTTGTCGCAAGCCCATTACGCACGGGTTCCCGTCAACGATTCGCTGTCGCCGAAAGTCTTTGACGCTTTTGTGAAAGCACTCGACCCCCAGCGCACGTACCTGCTCGCGTCGGATGTGGACGCGCTGGCGAAGCAGTATCGCACCACGATTGTGGGGCGCACGGTAAACAAGGGCGACTTCGCGGCGGCACAGCAGATGTATGCCCTGCTTCTGAAACGCGCCGGTGAGCAAACGCAGTACGCGACCGAAGCCCTAAAAAAACCGTCGCTGTTCACATTCACCGGAAACGACGAGTACACCGTTGACCGCGAAACCGCCGACCGCCCGACCACCGCCGCCGCCTCGCAGGAACTATGGAAACAACGCCTCCGCTACGAGTATCTACAGGAAAAACTGAGCGGTGAAAAGCCCGACGCCATCGTCAAAACCCTGACGCGCCGCTACGAGCGTTCGCTCCGCTCCTTGAAAGAGTTAGACTCGGACGATATTTTCGAGTTGTACATGAACTCGATAGCGCATTCGCTCGACCCGCACACTGATTATTTCGGCAAAGCAACCGCGGAAACGTTTGCGATTTCCATGAAACTGTCTCTGTTCGGCATCGGCGCGACGCTTCGTTCCGAGGACGGCTACACCGTGATTGAGGAGATTCGCCCCGGCTCTCCGGCGCAAAAAACCGACAAACTCAAAGCGGGAGATAAAATCACCGGCGTCGCACAAGGCAAGAACGGCGCGTTCGTTGATGTCGTGGATATGAAACTGAACCGCGTCGTGGATCAGATTCGCGGCGACAAAGATTCCGTAGTGCGCCTTCGCTATATTCCCGGCGACGCGACCGACCCGTCGAAGCGCGAGGAAGTTTCGATTGTGCGCGACGAAATCAAATTGGACGACCAACAGGCGAAAGCGCGTCTCGAAATCGTGCCGCAAGCGACCGGCAAACCGCTTCGCGTCGGCGTGATTGATTTGCCGCTCTTCTACCAAGACTCCGACAAGGGCAAAAGTTGCTCCGCCGATGTCGCCCTGCTCATCCAGAAGTTGCAAGCCGAAAAGGTGGACGGCGTGGTGCTTGATTTGCGGAACAACGGCGGCGGTTCGCTCCAAGAAGCGATTAAACTGACCGGTTTGTTTATCGAATCGGGCCCCGTGGTACAGGTGAAGGACTCGAAGGGCGATATTCGCGTGTCGGATGACGAAGACCGCTCCGTGTCCTACGCGGGTCCGATGGTGGTACTGACCTCGCGCACCTCGGCGTCGGCGTCGGAGATTGTCGCCGGTGCGCTTCAGGACTACGGGCGGGCGGTTGTCGTCGGTGATTCGTCGTCGTTCGGCAAGGGAACGGTGCAAGCCGTCTACGACCTCGGCCCGGTGATGAGCCAGAGCGGCGCGTCGGTCGCGGACGATCCGGGGCAGGTGAAACTGACAATTCAGAAGTTCTACCGGGCATCGGGGGCGTCCACGCAGCTTCGCGGCGTGGTTCCCGATATTATCCTTCCGAGCCTGTTTGACGCGCTGGAAGTCGGCGAGGGCGATCTCGAAAACCCTCTGCCCTACGACACGATTGAGAGCGCGGAGTATCGCAAAATCGGCGCGGTCGCCCCGGTCGCGCCCGCGTTGGTGCAAAAAAGCGCGGCGCGAATCGCCGGGGAACCCGATTTCGCCTATCTAAAGCAGACGATTGCGCGGGTGGCAAAAGCGCAGAACACGAAAACCATCTCGCTGAACGAGGCGAAACGCCGCAAGGAGCAGACCGAAGAGGAAGCCCGCGCCGCGTCACGCCAGAAAACGCTCGCCGCCCGTGCCGCGTCGAAGTCGGTTGTGTATCCCATCACGCTGGAAGATGCCGCGAAGCCGGGTCTGCCCAAACCGCTCACGGTGGAGCAGATTCGCAAGGGTTTGCTCGACGGCGCGAAAGAGGATGATACGCAGTCGCTGACGGAAATCAACGCGCAGAAAAAAGGCAAGGTGACGTTACCCGAACCGGACATCGCCTTAGCGGAAGCGCAGCGAATCCTCGGCGATTACGTGTCGCTCGGCGCGGTGAAACTCACGGCGGCGGTGACGAAGCCGTAATAAAACCTATCGGAATGAGAAAGCCGTGCCATAGCCTGTTTAGGTTGGCGCGGCTTTTTTCGTGGTACTATTTTAGCGGAGAAACACAATGGCAAAAGAAGACAAAACCGGGGCGAAACGTATCGTTTTGCAGAACCGCAAAGCGCGGTTTGAATACTTTATCGAAGACACGATCAAGGCGGGTTTGGTCTTAGCCGGAACCGAAGTCAAATCGCTTCGCGCCGGGCGGGCGTCGCTTGCCGAATCGTATGCGAAACTCGATAAAAACGGCGAAGCGTGGCTTCACAATATGCACATCAACCCGCACGAAGAAGGGGGACGCTACAACCCCGACCCCGTGCGAAACCGCAAACTCCTGCTAACGCGGCGCGAACTCGGTAGCCTGAAAGCCGTCACCGAGCAGAAGGGCTTTTCGCTCGTGCCGGTATCGCTGTTTTTCGAGAACGGTTTCGCCAAACTCGAGCTCGGAATCGGACGCGGCAAGAAACTGTACGACAAGCGCGAAAGCATTGCCGAGCGTGACCGCGAACGCGATGCGCGGCGCGAAGCGTTCGGGCGCGACTAAGAAAGGGGAAGTTGCCGATGTCGTTAGAATTATCTACTGATGTTGAACTCCGTGTGCGCGAGTATGCCGCCGCCGAAGGCGTTTCCGTGAGCGACCTGATAGCGCGGACGTTTCCGCCCCGCCCGCGCCCCGTCCCGGCGGATGATCCGGTTTTGCAATTTCTGAACGCCCGATTGCGCGAAGCCGAGAACGCCACGCCGGAGGAAATTGCCGCCGCCGATGTCGAGTACCGGCAGTGGCAACGGAATATGAACGAAACCCGCCGCGAGAGCGGAGAGCGTTTGTTGTTTCCAGAGGTGGAGCCTTGATCATTGTTCTGGACAGCGGGGTTTTGGGAAGCGTCACCAATCCCAATCCCAAAAGCAGCCAAGTCACCGCGATTATCACATGGGCGGCGCAAATGCAGAAAGCCGGACACACTTTTGCCATTCCCGCGATTGCAGACTACGAGACGCGGCGGGAACTGGTGAGGCAGGGAATCGTCAAAAGCATCGCCGCGCACGATGCTTTTTGCCAAGTCGCCACCAACATATATTTGCCAATCTCCGGCGCGGTTTTGCGCCGCGCCACCGATCTATGGGCGCAAGCACGAAATACCGGTAAAACAACCGCGAGCGATGCCGCTTTGGACGGCGACGTTATTTTATGCGCCCATGTTCTTGAAGCGGGTTACACGCCCGGCACGTACTTAGTCGCTACAACAAACACCAAGCACCTCAACCTGTTTGTGGATGCCGACGACTGGCAAAACATCACCCCGTAGATGAATCGCCGTTTCCTCGGCTTTTTTCGGGAACCGGAAGGAAAACGTATTCCGTAAAGGGAATGTAACGAAAACCCGGCGTTTCGGTTCGTCCGCGACGCTACGAAAGCCAACGATGACCCGATTCCTTCCTGCCAACTTCACTTCGTCCTTCCCACTTGCCGCGATTACGCTTGCCGCGCTACTGCTCCCGACCGGGTGCGTTTTAGCGCAAGTCCCGGCGAAGAAAGCCACGCCGAAAACAAAAGTCGCAAACAAGTTTGCGCCCGATGCCGCGAAGTCCGGTGTGCCGCAGTGGATACCGATGCCGCTTCTCACCCCCGCGCAAAAGAAAGCGGGCATCTTTCCCGGCGGCGAAGGTTGCCAGTGGCCCCGTGGCTTTGTCGTCAGTGATGCCGACCCGAATCTGATGATTCTGCCGATTGACGTGGGAGGGTTGTACCGTAGCCTCGACCGGGGCAAAACGTGGGAGCAAGCCTCGGTTGGCTGGGACGCTCGCGGATGCAACGATGTCGCGTTCGACCCGCGCAACGCAAGCCGCATGATCGGGCTTGCCGGGAACTCCGGCAACTGGGACGCACAGTGGGGTCCGTCGCCGCACGGTATCTACGTTTCCTCGAACAAAGCCGCGTCATGGAAACACGTGGTCGGATTAACCGAAAGAATCGGACACGCCGCCGCCTACGATGCGACTTCGTTTGACGCCAAACTCGGCTACTGCACCGTCGCCTATGTCGCATCCCCGACCGCCGGACTGCTCCGCACGAGCGACGGCGGCGAATCGTGGAACGCCGTTTCCGATCTTCCGGCGGGCGGCATGATTGACGATGGGACGCCGATGCTTCTGCGCGTTCATCCTAAAACCGGCGCGATTTATTTAGGCTTGAAAGACGGTTTGCACGTCTCGAAGGATGGCGGCAAGACGTTTGAGAAGAAACAGGACGGCGCGATTTTCGGTATCGCTCTACAGCCCAAATCCCCCGACACGATGTATGTTTGCGGCGACGCCGGACTACTGAAATCCACCGACGCGGGCACAACATTCGTCGCGCTTCCTGCGAAAGGCATGGATCGCTTCGCCGACAACAAAGCGATTCGCAACGTCGCCGTGAGTGCCGCCGACCCCCTGCGCCTTTCCGCGTGGGTGTCGGGAGATAACTGGAAATGGGGACGATACGCGAGCCACGACGGCGGCAAAACGTTCTTCGAGTCGAAGTTCTTGAAAACCACCGACCCGATGCCGATGAACGTGCGGCAGGGCTACTATCTCTGGGATCCGAAGGACGCAAACATCGTCTACTCGCTCGGCGGCGACTGCGTGACGCGCTCGGTGGACGGCGGCAGAACGTTCAACTGGTACAACAACGGCTACAACGGCGTGATGATGGGCGGCGGCATGAACTTTTCCGTACACGCTCCGAAAACTGTGTTCTTAGCCTTTCAAGACTACAACTCGGCGGCGACCAACGATGGCGGCGCGACGTGGAACTACTTCGATTCGTCGGGCAAGGGCTGGGTGCGCCAGCTGCGCAGCGCCAAGGGCATCAAGTTCCGCGAGGTCTGGGTCCAGCACGCCGAGGACTCGGTCACCGCCGGTGTGGTCTCCATCCACTTCTTCCCCATCGGCTCGGCCGAGAAATCCATCGTCGCCCTGAC
>JACMIU010000569.1 GCA_014380985.1 Armatimonadota bacterium
AGGTCAATATCGCCGGTGGATTCTTCGGCGACGAAACACGCGATACCGTTTCCGGCGTCGGCTCCGACATAGAACGGCGCGGCGATATGCGGGTGCGATAGTTTAGTGGCGGCGGTCGCGGCGGCGCGGAACGCTCCTATTAGTTCCGCGTCGCCCGCGAACTGCGGTAGCAGGATTTGAAGCGTAACGTCGGCGTCGCGCTCGGCGTCGCGGGCGGTCAGGCGAGCGAATACGCCGTCGTCGCCGCGCCCCTCGGTCACGGCGAATCGCCCGGCGAGCGTGTTACCCTGCATTGGTCGCGCCCTCCGTTTTAGGCAACACCCGTAGCACGAACGCTGCAATCGCCGCCAGCAAACAAGCGGCATACACGGCGACCGACCCCGGCAAATCCGCGCTTTTGCCCGCGCCGCTATCGTACACGAACTCCGGGAGGGGTACGCCCAAATACGGCGCGAGTGTGGCAATCGCGCCGAACAGGAACAGCAGGCTCAGGTAAATATCACGGACTACAGGCATCGTTTCTTCTATCCGTTTTACCACACGTAAGCGGTGAAACGCTAAACCGGGGCAAGCACTAACGCGGTGCGCGACGGCAGATACAGTGACACGCTTTGTTCGCGCCCGCCGAACGATTCTGCATGAACCGGGTAACGGGCATCGTTTTGCACACGGTCGTGTCCGCCGAATGCGGCATCGTCGGTGCTAAGAATCAGTGCGTAATCGGCGCGGTCGGGAACGGGGACGCGGTAGTCGGTGAACGATTGCGACGGATGGAAGTTCGCGGCGAACACGAGTGCGCCGCGCCGGAAAATCAGCACCTTGCCCTCCTCGTTCGCGGCGAGTTGCTCTACCAAGCCGTCGGAAAGCAGGTGGAAGCGTTTGTCCAAACCCTGTAGCGCGGCGTCAAAAGCGAGTAGTTCCGCGTAGCGCAGGTCGGGGTTGTCCGCGAGCGACCATTGCCGCCGCGCATACTGGTACGATTCCCCGTTGCCTTCGCGGGGAAAATCCACCCATTCGGGATGTCCAAACTCGTTTCCCATGAAGTTCAGGTAGCCGTCGCCGCCGATGGCAAACGTCACGAGGCGAATCAGTTTGAGAAGCGCGATTCCCCGGTCAATCACGAGGCTTTCGCTTCCTTTGCTCATCGCGTCGTACATCGCACTGTCCATCAGGCGAAACGCGAGGGTTTTGTCGCCGACCAACGCTTGATCGTGCGACTCGACGTAGGACAGGTGCTTTTCGCTCCAGCGACGGTTGACCAGCGTTTGGTAGATTTCGCTCATGCTCCAGTCTTCGTCGCGCTTCTCTTTGACCAGTTTTATCCAGTAATCGGGGATGCCCATAGCGAGGCGATAATCGAAGCCGATGCCGCCCTCCTCGACCGGGCGGGCGATTCCCGCCATGCCCGAAACGTCCTCGGCGACCGTGACGCAATCGGGGCGCAGTTCGTGCGCGAGTTGGTTGGCGAGCGACAGATACAGCACGGCGTCTTCTTCGGTATGCGGCGGAAAGTAATCGGCGTAGGAGGAAAACGGGCGTTCCAAACCGTGATCGTGGTACAGCATCGAGGTTACGCCGTCAAAGCGAAAGCCGTCAAAGCGGAACTCATCGAGCCAAAAGCGCACGTTCGAGAGAAGAAACCGGCGCACTTCCGGCTTGCCGTAGTCGAACAGGAGCGAGTCCCACGCCGGATGCTCGCCACGACTGCCGGAGTGGAAATACTGCGATTCCGTGCCGTCGAAGCCGCCCAATCCCTCGTTGATATTTTTTACCGCGTGCGAGTGGACTAAATCAAGCAGCACCGCGATACTGGAGCCATGCGCGGCATCAATCAGTCGCTTCAAATCTTCCGGCGTTCCGAAGCGCGACGACGCGGCGAAAAACGACGATACGTGGTAGCCGAACGAAGCGTAGTACGGATGCTCCTGCACCGCCATCAGTTGCAGAGCGTTGTAACCGAGGGCGGCGATTCGGGGCAACACGGTTTCGCGGAACGCATCGTATGTGCCGACTGCGCCAGACTCCTGCGCCATCCCGACGTGCGCCTCGTACACGCGCAAGCCTTCGCGCTCTGGCCGCACCGGCGCGGCGTTTTGAAAATCGTACCCCTGCCCCACCGTTTCGGGAAGCCAGACCTGCGCGGAAAAATCGTGTGTGCCGGATTCGGCGACGACACGGCGGGCGTAGGCGGGAATCCGGTCGCGGCGCGAACCGTCCGCGCCGACGACGTGAACCTTGACCCGTGCGCCGTGGGATAATGTTTCGCCCGGTGCAAACAGTTCCCAGACGCCACCATCCGTCAGGGCAAGCGGGTGCGTGTCTCGGTTCCAGCGATTGAAATCGCCGATTAAGCGGAGCGACTTTGCGCCGGGAGCCCACTCCCGATACCACACGCCGGTTTCGCCGTGCGACTGCCCCGCCGTGAAGCCGAAGTGGTTGTGTCCCGTGGAAACGTTCCCGGTTAGCCCGCCGGTCGGTTCGAGCGCGGCAAGCGCGTTTTGCACCCGGCGCATCCGTTCGTGAATCGTGCCCGCGAACGGGGCGAGCCACGGGTCTATTCGCACCAAACCGGGGGGATCGGTCATCATAGAACCATCGTACCCGTTTTCCCACCTATCTCAGGTTACGTCCTGCCACTCGTAAGCGCGGGTTCCGCTCCACCGGTCGTGCCACGTGAGTTTTTCCTTGTCCCAGATCATCCACGCGAAGCCTAAGCCGAACGGTAACGCGGAAACAACTTGGAACAGGGTACGTAAGAGTGCCTGATTGATGGTGACTATATGTCCGTCCGGTTGTAGCACCACGACGCCGCACAGTTTATGCCCGACGGTTTGCCCGGAAAGCGCGACGGGCAAAAACAGGTAGAGCGGTACGGCGAGTAGCACCAGAAAACGGAGCAGATAAAACGCAATCGGTTGCTCTTTTGCCGAGCGCAGGAACTCCAGATGCCCGCCGGTGAACAGCCACAGCGCGATAACCACCAGTCCCGTTCCGGCAAGCAGGATGCCGCCATCCACGATTGCGGCGAAAAAGCGCGAATCGAACGCGGCAAGCGAAACCTGCTCGGTATTCAGCACGGCGATTTTTTCGTAGTCGTCGTCGTGCGATTCGCGGATCGCGCTTGCCGGGGCGCACGATTCGCAGTAATCAATCGCGTTCATGCTCACGGCGCACGAGGCGCACAGGCGCGTGCCGCACAATGCGCACGAGGTAGTCGCTTCGCGGTTGGCGTGTGTGTTGCACGGGATTTTGCCGCGCATCAGGTCGGGATGAAGCGGCTTTTTGCAACGCGAACAAGCGTCACTACGATTTTCGTTTTGCGTTCCACATTGCGGACAAACCACGGCTTTCGGCTCCTTGCTGTTACGCAGATGGCGTCCTACGATGGACGCGCTTCGCTGTCGTTAAGTTCACCGCGTGTCCGCCCGTTTCCTTCTTTTGCGCGTTACGGCGTTCGCAACAAAAGCGGCAAAACGCGGGACTGTACGAATGCGCGTACCGCGTCGTCGCCGGTGTCATTCATCGCTCCGGCGTCTTAATACAGTTCGCACACCGCGTCGGCGATGGCGGGAGGATCAAAAGTCTCCGTTTCGGCTTCCATTTGAATGAAAACCGACCAACCGTGTAGCATATCGAGTAGGTGTGTATAACCGACCTTTGTTTCCATCATGTCTTATTTTATCGTTAAAGTACGAGGATGGAACATCCCCGTACCCGATTCTTTTACAACAACGCCCGCGTCAGCACATCGTCCGCGTCTTTGACCAGCGTAAACGTTAAGGCGTCGCGCACATCGGCGGGCAGTTCTTCCAAGTCTTTCTCGTTTTCGTGGGGCAGAATAATTTCGAGTATCCCAGCACGGTGCGCGGCGATAATTTTTTCCTTGATACCGCCCACGGGAAGCACCCTGCCGCGAAGCGTGATTTCGCCGGTCATGGCGATTTCCTTGCGAACCGCCCGACCCGTCGCCGCCGACGCCAAAGCCGTTGCCATTGTCACGCCCGCCGAAGGGCCGTCTTTCGGCACGGCTCCGGCGGGGACGTGAACGTGAAACTCCTTACCGGTCAGCGCGGACGGTTCGAGCGAAAGCGCGGACAGGCGCGAGCGAACAAATGTCCATGCTGCTTGCGCCGATTCCTTCATCACGTCGCCGAGTTGCCCGGTCAGTTGCAGACGCGGCTCGGCGGTCGAAGTCGCTGCGGAGGTCACGGCGACTTCGATGGTAATAATGTCGCCGCCCGATTCGGTGTAGACCAGCCCTGTGACCGCGCCGATTTCGTTTTCCTCCTCGGCGACGCCCCACGAATGACGCTTGCCGCCCAAATAATCCGGGAGCGCGTCGGGAACAATAACCGTGGTGTCAATCACTTCCTTAGCGGCGACCTTACGGGCGACCTTACGGGAAATCGC
>JACMIU010000061.1 GCA_014380985.1 Armatimonadota bacterium
CGTTTGCAGGTCGGTTCGGGCGACCGGTCGGACAAGATTCGCACGTACAATTTCCCGCAAGATCGCCTCACCGACCACCGAATCGGCTTGACTACGCACGGCTTGAATCAGGTGATGGATGGCGATATACAAGGGATTATTAACGCGCTTGTCACCACCG
Source organism: Armatimonadota bacterium (assembly GCA_014380985.1). Taxonomy (GTDB): domain Bacteria; phylum Armatimonadota; class Armatimonadia; order Armatimonadales; family Armatimonadaceae; genus JACMIU01. The sequence goes on from JACMIU010000061.1 coordinate 161, forward strand.
ATCAGGCGCAAAGATTGCAAGAAGGTGAAAGCGTGTAGCGGGTCGGCGGACGCACTGCGAACCCGCCGACCAACCCCGTTGCAACTTCTTGCTGAAGGTTTGCAGGGATTCCGCTCGTCCATGTGGTAACTAACGGCAAAACTATCATTTGACGAACGAGGAAGTTTCATGCCAGAAAGAACGTATTCCGTCGCCATTATCGGGTGCGGCGGACGCGCCCGCGCCCATGTTCCCGGTATCGCCGCCGATGCGCGGCTCAAAGTCACCGCGCTTGCCGATGTTCGCGCCGAGTCCGCCGACACTTTCAACACCGAAAACGGCTACGGCGCGACCGTGTACACCGATTACGCCGACCTACTACGCCGCGAAACGCCCGACGTAGTGATTATCACGCTCTGGACAGCGTTGCATCTGCCGGTAATCACCGCGTGTATCGAGGCGGGTGTGAAGGCGATTTTGTCCGAGAAGCCGATGGCGGCGACTTGGAGCGAGTGCGAACAGATTGCCGCGCTTGCCGAGAAGAGCGGCGTGGTGCTGACGTTCGCGCACCAACGCCGGTTCTCGTCGGGCAATATCCGAATCCGCGAGTTAATTAACGCCGGGACGTTTGGCAAAATCGAACGCATGGAACTGTTTTCGCCTCCGCATCTTCTGGACTGTGGAACGCATTCGATGGATCAGGCGATTTCCTTCAACAACGAAATCGGCGTCGCTTGGGTACATGGCGCGGCGGACTTGACCGACACGGTGAACTACTTCAATGTTCCTGCCGAGGGCGTCTTTACCGGCGTTTTCCGCTTTGCAAACGGCGTTCACGGCTCGATTCGCACTGGAACGCTGGATATGGATATGTGGGGCGGCGTTCGCGTGACTGGGAGCGACGGCTTTGTGGAAGTGTTCTGGGACGGCGACATTCGCCGCGCCGTGAAGTACAGCGACCCGTCGTGGTCGTTCCCGGTTCCTGACGCCGTGCCGGAGGAGCAAATGATCGGCTTGGTCAAGAACGCGATTGACTGCCTCGAGTCGGGTGCGGAGCCGGAACTGTCGTACAAGCGGGCGTTCAAAGCGGGCGAGATATTGTTTGCGTTTTACAAGTCGGCGCAGACCAATAAGCGCGTGTTGCTCCCGCTGACCGGGGTGACGGGGAACCCGGTTTGGGAAATGATCGCGGCACAGAAGACGGAAGGCACAAAGGAAACCTTATGAAAATCGGACTAATCGGAATTGTGGGCGAAGAAATGAAAGCAGACTATTTCGGCACGTTGGAAAAAATCGCCGCCATCGGCTACGCGGGCGTGGAAGCCTCGGAGGGAATGTTACTCGCGGGCGACGTGTCGGCGAATATGGAACGCTTCCGCGGCACGGGCTTGTCGTTTTTATCCACGAGCGCAAGCCGCGAGCAGTTGCGGGACGACTTCGACACGGTGCTGTCGAACGCGCTTGCGGTCGGTGCGCCCCGTGTTTCGATGTGGTGGAGCGA
>JACMIU010000570.1 GCA_014380985.1 Armatimonadota bacterium
ACGCAAGCGGTGGAAAACGCGGTGCAGGAATTAGGCATACGGTCTTAACAAGGCTTGTAGATGTGCCTTGACGCCCCCCATCCACTCATCCGTCAAAATGCTGTAGTAAACGGTGTCGCGGCGGTTGCCATTGTGCAAAATCATGTGTGCCCGCAGTGTGCCTTCCTCCTTCGCGCCGAGGCGTTCAATAGCGCGGCGCGACACAACGTTTTGCGTGTCGGTTTTCAGTTGCACCCGGAGCAAGCCGAGCGTTTCAAAGGCGTGTCCGAGAATCAGGTACTTCGCCTCGGTGTTGATGCCGGTGCGGCGCGTTTCGGGGGCAAGCCATGTGCGCCCGATTTCCCCACGCCGATGGGGAAGCGATACGTCCCAAAGCGCGGTCGCGCCCACCGCACGACCGGTGGCAACAGGGACGATGGCGAAGTTCAGCCCCACGCCCTGCGCCGGTTCGTCTTGCACCGACGCTATAAAAGCGTCTAAGGCGGCACGTTCGGTCAAATCCCCGACGCCGTGATACCGCCATGATTCGGGGTCGCCGGTGGTTTGTGCGAGAGCGTCGGCGTGGTGTACGGACAGCGGTTCGAGGCGGACAAGTGCGCCGGAAAGCGTGACGGTTTGTAACATGATGGAGGAAGGATACCCGGCGAAAACTTATTTTTGGCAACAGCGAACTTTACAGCGGTGCGGTTTGTGTTATGAACAACAGCGAAGGCGAACACGAAAATCGCCTGAATCAAAGAAAAAACAAAAAAGAAATCGAAAGAAAAACAAAATGACACTTATCAACCGAATAGCAATCGTCGCTATCGCTATCGCGGCTATTGGCTCCGTATCCATGACCAACGCCTTCGCACAGGACAAAATGTCCGCATCGAGCAAAATGCAAGACAGCAAAATGCAGACCGGCAAAATGAGCGACGCCAAAACCGCCGCTATCAAAGTCACCACCGGCAAGTTCCACAAAGTCGCCCACAACACCGCCGGAACCGCTACTATCTTCGAGAAGCCAGACGGAACCCGCGAACTGCGCCTGTCTGGTTTCTCGACCGCCGACGGGCCCGCCGTGCATCTGTACCTTGTCGGCGCGGAGGACGTCACAACGAGCGAAGCGGTGAAGAACGCTGGTTTTATTGACCTCGGTTTGCTCAAAAAAGGCAAAGCGAACCAGACGTTCAAAGTTCCCGCTAAGATTGACCTGTGGAAGTATCTCGCTGTGACCGCGTGGTGCGCCAAGTTCGATGTTAACTTCGGAACCGCCCCCCTGAAAGCCGCAAAGTAGTATTCGCTGTTATCGCTATCCAAGCGGGGTTCGTGCACCGAACCCCGCTCTGTTAAAGGAATCCAATCCATGAAAAAATCGTTTAACCGTTTGTACTTGCTGTTCGCCGTCGTGCCGGTCATCATCGTGCTGTGGGCGTTGTTTCGACCCGAAGCGTTGTTCGTCAATCGCGCGGTGAGCGAAACCGCTATCGCCGCGTCGTCATCAAAGCCAATTGCATCTGGCTCGTTTTCCGGCATTTCGCACCAGACCAAAGGCGACGCTACCGTGACCGAAACGGACGGCAAATCGGTCTTACGCCTATCGAACTTCTCCACGTCGAACGGGCCCGACGTTCATGTTTACGTGACGCTCGGCGCGAAAGGCTCGGACAGCGACGCTATCAACGCGGGAAAGTTCGTGGACTTGGGAATTATCAAGGGCAACGTCGGCGACCAGAACTACGTGCTTCCCGCTTCGGTGAACGCGGCGGATGTCAAGGGTGTGAGTATCTGGTGCAAGCGGTTCGGCGTCAACTTCGGAGCCGCCGATTTTTAGCAAGGGCGGCAGGGGCGGATGGTTCAAATGTCCGCCGTCAAACCCGCGCCAGTAGTGCAGAGTAGCCAATGAACTCGTTTTTCCAGTCGCCGTAGACAGCCGTTAATCTACATACCGGACAATGGCAACCGACATAAAGCCAGCGAACATCGGCACTATCGGCGTAAAGGGCAACGCCGACCGTGAGACCGAATATTTCGCCGCCGCAGAGACAGGCGCACTCTTGCAGGTTGGCATCGGCTATGTATTCGTCTCCGTCGCCCATAGTGTGAACCGATTCGCAGTTGGCGCAGGTACGAACGGCAACTCCTGCATCCTCATCCAACCGAAGGCGAAAAGTGCGTCCGCCACAAGAGCAAACCGGCACGGCAAAAAGTGTCGCTTCATAGCCGTTCGATTTGCTGTATCGGCGAATGACTTCGGGAGTATCTTCCGTCGAATCCGCGTAAAAGTGCTTTCCCCGTCGGCGCATTGCCACGTTATAGCTCCCTTGACTCGGCGGTGATCACGTCCGCGAGAATGGTAAGTGCGTCATCCACCTGCGAGCGCGTTAGAATCAGCGGGGGCAGGAAGCGTAACACCGTTTCACTGGTCGCATTCAGCACTAAACCGTGGTCGAGCAGGGCGCGTTTCACGATTTGTTTGCCGATCGGACGATGCAAGGCGACGCCGATCATCAAGCCCTTGCCGCGCACCTCGCCGACCGTTTCGGGGAAGCGTTCCGCGAGTTCGGACAGCCGACCTTGAAAATATGCGCCGGTATCGCGGGCGTTCGCGGTCAATTGTTCGTCGGCTAAAATGTCCAGCACCGCGTTCGCCGCCGCCGTTGCGAGCGGGTTGCCGCCGAACGTCGTGCCGTGGTCGCCGGGGACAAAAGTGTTTGCCGCCGAGCCACGCGCCAACGTCGCGCCGATGGGGACGCCGCCGCCCAAGCCCTTGGCAAGCGTGAGAATGTCCGGCACGATTCCGGTTTGCTGGTATGCCCAGAGCGTTCCGGTGCGCCCCGCCCCGGTTTGCACTTCGTCCAGAATCAGCAGGGCGTCGTGCTTGTCGCACAGGTCGCGGGCGGCGCGTAGGTATTCGGGCGTTGCGGGGATAATCCCACCTTCGCCTTGCACGGGTTCGAGCATCACCGCCGCCGTGGAATCGGTCACGGCTTCGGTAAGCGCGGCAATGTCGTTGAACGGCACGTACTCGAAACCGCCGGGCAATGGCGCGAACGCGGCACTGTACTTCGGCTGCCCGGTCGCGGTCACCGTGGCTATGGTGCGCCCGTGGAACGAGTTGTTCGCTGTAACAATATTGGTTTTGCCCGGCGCGATGTTACTTCCGCGCTTGCGAGCGATTTTGAGGGCGGCTTCGTTCGCCTCCGCGCCGGAGTTCGAGAAAAACACGCGCTCAAAGTCGGATAGTTCAACTAAGCGTCGGGCAAGACGTGCCTGCGGCTCGGTGAGAAACAGGTTCGATACATGAAGCAGAGTTGCCGCCTGATCCTGCAAAGCGCGGGTCAGATACGGATGCGAATGCCCGACCGAGCAGACCGCTATTCCCGCTAACAGGTCAAGATAACGCCGCCCATTTGCGTCGAACAGGTACACGCCTTCGCCGCGCACGAACTGCACACCGTAGCGGGCGTAAGTGGTCATCACGTGGTCGGCGTCCCACTGGTGCGCCAACACTGAATCGCCTTTGTGCGAGTTACGTGGGTTGAAGCCCACATTGGTTTGTGTTTGATTATTCATCCGTATATCTCAGGTAGCGTACCAAGCCACCGGTTCTGCTCCCTCGTCAACAAAATCGCGGTCGGACTCCGTTGGATACAATTCGTAATACTGCCACCACTCTGAAGCCGGTTGTGTAATCATCTCGCTAAACCTCACCCGTCCGAAGTTGCTAACATAACGATCCCATGTATTGCGCCGCTTCTGTTCATATTCCCATTGCTCGCCGGATACTTTGTACAAAATAAAACGCCGCGACTCGGTTTCATAATCTTGCCAAACTGTCTCGGTAGCGCAAAAATAGTGCGGTTCTCCTTCAAACAATGCGAAGCCATCAAGTGCGCCATCGTAGTAACCATTCGCCCACAACTCGTCTACGGCACTTCCATTGACTTGCGGAAGACCCCGTAACTCCGCAGGCATTTGGTCGGTTTCCATACTTTATACTAAGAGCGGACGATACCCGGTTTCCGCCGGAACCACCATCGTGCCGATTCCCGATTCGGTGAACACTTCGATCAGTAGGGAGTGCGCCCGGCGACCGTCAATAATGTGAGCGCGGGGTACGCCGTCTTCGACCGCCTCGGCGCACGCTTCCAATTTCGGAATCATGCCCGCTTCGAGTGTGCCGGTGGCGAGCAGTTCGCGGGCTTCCGCCGCCGTTATCTCGGAAATCAGCGAATCTTTGTCGGCGAAATCGCGGTACAACCCTTCGACATCGGTGAGCAGAATCAGTTTCGCCGCCCCGACCGCGACCGCGATAGCTGCTGCCGCCGTGTCCGCGTTGACATTGTACGACTGCCCGTCCGCTCCGATGGCGACCGAGGACACCACGGGAATATAGCCTGCCCCGGCGAGCGTGTGCAAAATCGCCGGGTTGGTTTTGTTGATGCGCCCGACAAAGCCAATATCGCCGCGCCCGGTCTCCTGCACCGCTTGCAGCAGGTTTGCGTCCTTGCCCGACAAGCCGACCGCAAGACCGGAACCGAACTCCTGCCCACCCTCGGCGTTGAGAAGCGCAACGATATTCTTGTTCGTCTTGCCGGTCAGCACCATTTCCACAATCTCCATCGTTTCGGCATCGGTGACACGCAAACCGCCGACAAACTCCGGCTCCTTGCCCATACGCCGCATTGCGTCCGACACTTCGGGCCCGCCGCCATGTACCAGAATCGGGTTGATACCGACGTAGCGCATCAGCAAAACATCGCGCACCACGGCGCGTTTCAGGTCTTCGTCAATCATGGCGTTGCCGCCGTACTTGATTACGATGGTTTTGCCGTGAAAGGCGCGGATGTAGGGCAGTGCCTGCGTCAGTATCGCGGCTTGTATGTCGGGTGATTGACTATCCATAAATAAATCCCATTATTCTATCAGCGAACCAACTGAGCATGGCAGAAAACAAATGCGTCCCTATGAGCCAAAGGGCGATAGATATAGCATTTGCAGGGAGTGTGTGCGACCGATGTGGCTCACGAACTGCTATTATCTCGTCAATCTCCACGACTCCCCAACTTGTTGGCGCAGATAATGCTGTGTTTGATTCGCGCCATTCTTTGTTTGTCATTAAACGAACCCGCCCGCGAAACTCTACCGAGAGCGTCTTGTGAACGCCCATCATATCGTCAGGAGATACATTTTTGTAAACAGATAAAGCGGCGTCGCGCAGGATATTTTTAGCAGTGTCGGTTTCCGAAACAACGTCACACTCCAAATAGAACAAGGGAACGCCAAAGCAGGTGATGACCGCCACCGCAAAGCCACCCAACTCGAAGTGAACTGTTAGCAAGCCCGTATAAGTACGTCCTCCCGAAGTGTCAACTGGTGAGTCCGGCGCGACAACTGTCATAGCGTTTATTCTACGGCTTTCTACCATCCCACGCCGCAAGCACGGTTCGCACCGTGGGAAGCGGTTCCTGCCACAGCCACGCCACGTTGAGCCAGAAGCCCGGTAGCACCGCGCTTTCGACAACGCCGTTTGCGTCCGTCAAGTTTGCGGCGTACTTGCCGCTTGCCGCATCAAGCGCGTAGAACCGGGCGGTTTTCGCTTCGGGGTCGAGTATCCAGTATTCGG
>JACMIU010000571.1 GCA_014380985.1 Armatimonadota bacterium
AGGCGACCGACGCGGAAAAGAAGCGCGTCGCGGAAATCATGGCAACGGAAAAGAAACTCGCCGAACTGAAGGCGGGCAATAAGTAGTGACGCCCCGACCCGTCACGTTCGCCGAGTACGTGGAACTGCAACGTGATTCGGCGGAAATCTACCCGCGCTTTCCAGAAGTCGGATTTCCGGCGTCTGATAATAGCAAACGCGCTCTCGCGGCGAAATGGTTGCCGCGTGTACGGCAGTTTTGCCCGCACGTCGCCGAAATTGACAGTCCGCTCGCGCTGTCGTGGACGGCGGCGATTGACCTACCGAAGGCGTTGCGCGAGTACTTGGCGACGGGCGCGGCTGGCGAAGTGGAACAGTCTACGCCTACCAAACCGCGCACGAACTTTCAAAGCCCGGCGAACGTGGAACGGGCGCGATTACGCGAACAAGCGCGAGTAGATCAGGCGCAAACTCGTTTGCACCGAGCCGAAAGAACGGCGAAGGATTAAAATAATATGCCACTACCTACCTCTTTCGTAAACCGTATAGCCAACCTCCTCTGGTGGCATGAGCCTTCGCAGGGTGGATTGTTCCAAACCGTAGACGGGGCGACAACGTCCGCGACGGCAGACGGGGAACCCGTCGGTTACATTCCCGACCAATCAGGGAAGGGACACCATCTGTACGCCGCTGGATCGTCCGGTGTGCCGTCGAATGATACCGTTCGTTCGGTGCTGAAAACCGGCGCGAATGGAATCAACGGCAGGAACACCGTGTTAATCGACGGTAGCCCGAAATCTTATATCATCGGGGCGAACGGGAAGCCGCCGACGCTCGATACTGTGCGGTACACCGGCTATACAAGCGTGATTGTGTTTCGACCGACCGGGAACATCGGCGCGGGCAGTGGCAGTTGCGCTCTTTTTAGCAAGGGAGACAACATCGGCACAGTTTTCATAGGCATTGAGGGTGGGCGTTTGCGTATTGGAAACGGATACGGCTCATTTTTTGCCCGCGATCTGATAACGACAAACAATGTGTACGTTTTGTCGGTACGAATAAGACCCGTGGCGCAAGATAGTGGGGTTTATGATTTTTGCGAAGTCGAAATACGGGTGAACGGCGCGGTGGTACTCCGGCACGTCGTCCCGCCCGGCAACTCCGGCTACAGCACGTCGGCACGGTGGCGGTTCGGCGGCTTGGATAACAATATCCTGCACTGCCGTGGCGACCTTGCATTAAACGTCGCCGCGTCAGGCTTTATAAGCGACGACGAGTTGGACGAACTCGAAAACTACGCGGCGTACACCTATGGCTCTCAAATGAAATACAAGTCGCCGCCGCCCGCCGCTCCCCTTGCGGTGAACACGGTTTGGGTCGGCAATTCGATTTGCACGGGGCAAGCAGGGGGAGGGCAAGCGGCGTCCATCATTTACCAGCGAAACACGAAGTACCCGCAAAACCACTACAATATATCGGTCGGCGGACGACAGATGCCTACCATAGTAGCGAACACGGCTATCAATGAGGGGCGTTTGTTCGTGCCGGGTTCCCTGAACCGGTTGGTGGTCTGGGAGATTATCAACCATTTGAGCACCATAGGAAACAATCCCACCACGGTGCAAAATGTGCTACGCGATTACTGTATTGCGCGGCGGCTGGAAGGTTGGGAAGTCTATGTGGTAACGGGGACGGTGCGGTATCTATCAACAAATATGTCACAGCCTTTTGTCGGCTTCAACGACGCGCTGATTGCCATTAACGCATGGATTCGGGCGAACTGGCAAACGTTCGCGGATGGGATAGTAGATGTCGGGGGCGATCCGCGTTTCGCGGCGAACCCCGCCGACCCGCTACTTATCAGCAGTGACGGTGTGCATCTATTCCAAGCCGGACACGAAGCGGCGGAAAGTATTTTTCGCCCGGTATTGGAGGCGTCCGTTGCGAGATATTTGACCGTTGGCGTCACGTCCGCCGTGCGAGCCGATTTAGAGCGCACCTCCGGTGACTTGAAGTCTGTCAAGGCGAAAACAGATGCGCTTCCGGCGAACGTGGCAAGTGTCGGCGATGTACCTACGGTGTCGGCTATTATCTCGGACTTGGAGCGAACGGGCGGAACGCTTAACCTGCTACAAACGGCGGTCGGCGATGTGCCTACGGCGACAGAGAACGCGGCGGCGACGGCTATAGAGATTCTGACGACACCGGCGAACAAACTGGCAACCACGGTTAGCGGCGCGGTGACGGCGGCGAACGGCGGCGGTGGTGGCGGCGGCAGTATCGTGCAGATACTGCGCGTGGGCGATTACCCGCAAACTTCCACGATTACCCCGTACCGCCTCACCACCGGTGATACCAGACCGATAGAACTGCCTTTAGTCGGCGACCGTGGCGAACCCCTCATCTTTGCTGACAACGCGCCGGTGACGTTCACCCTGCGCGAAGTGGGCGATACCGGGGCTGTCGATCCCGTCGCGGCGGAGTTGCTAACGCCGGACGCGGCGGGTATACGCTATGCCCGCGTGGTGCTGACCGTGCCGGATATAGGCGAGTACGAGGCGACGTTTAGCGTGGGGGGCGTTTCGTACCCGCTCGGTCGGCGAATCAAAATCAGCGTGAAAGGACGGTTATAGATGGAGAATCCAACGTTATTTACGAGTCGCAAACAAGCGAGGGACTACTATACGGAAGTGTTGCGCCTTGCCGCACAATTTGAATCAATCGGCATTGACGAAAAAACGGCACGGTTCGCGGCGCATGAAGCGTTCTTCTGGTTCCGCAACTACGTCACCGCCGAACAACCGCAACCGGTTGCCGACACTGCCGACGATACGAAAGAAGCGGCATAGATGGACGTGACGTACCGGCTTGACGACCGTATCACGGGCTACACCGATGCCCTTGTGCCGAAACTGTCGGCGGTGGTTCGCAAAACTACGTTTGACATAGAAGCGGGCGCGAAAACGGCGGTTCAAACCGGCGCGAAAACCGGGCGTGTGTACAAGCGGTTCGGCGAACGAAAAATCAAAACGCGGCGGCTGAAAAGCGGCGATTTTGCGATTACCTCGGTTTCGCGCCCGTTTACTCTGCATCAAGCATCAAAAGCAGGTGAAGCCCCGGCAACCGATAGCGGCGGTTTGGTCAACTCGATTCAATCCGGCTTTGATTCGTCGCTATCGGGAACGGTTTCGGTTGGCGCGGAATACGGGGCGATTTTGGAACCCGACCGCCCGTTCCTGCTTCCTGCCGCTGAAGCCACCATGCCCGCGTTTCAGGCGGCGATAGCGGCGATTTTGGAGGGCAGGTAGCGCATGAACTATTTGGCAACGATAGAAAAATGGCTGTTGGAAACGCTCACGGATTTACCGGGCGTGGTCGGCGGGGTGCATAACGGTGTGGTGATTCAAGGTGAGCCGACACCTTACGCGCTGTTTAGTCTGCAGGGCAACCGGACCGAAACCGCGCTTTGCGGCGACGTGTGCGCGGTGTACGCGGTCTACGCCGTGCGCGTGGTCGGCGTCGATACCGGTTACGAACCGCTCACGGAAGCGGAAACCGAGATTTTGGCGCGGCTTGACAATGTGTTCGTGGTAATCGGCGAGGCGGGGCTATCGGTGACGTTACAATCGCCGCTACGCCGAGCGACGGCGAACGCGGGCGGGTCGGACTATTACGAGGCGGGCGGATTATTCGCGGTGCTTTTGACACCATAAAGGAAAGA
>JACMIU010000572.1 GCA_014380985.1 Armatimonadota bacterium
GACGACAACGCTTGACCCGACCGGGTACGCCGCGAGAGAAACAAGGGCGTCCACCTTAGTCACCACGGTTTTCGCGGAAACGCGAAAGGTCACGTCCACGCCGTCGGCGCGACGCACAACCAGTTCTTTCGCGGAAACGCTTTGTATCTTGCCCTCGGTGATTTCCTTGCCCTGCTTCTGCTTTTCGGCATAGGAAGCGGTATCCGCCATTTCGCGCACTACCACCGATGCTACAGGCAGGGTGCGGTACGTTAGGCGCACGACCACTTTATCACCGACCGCGAAGTCGGACAGCAGGGCGGCGCGGTTGTTTTTCAGAAACCGACACTTACTATCCGGCACGGCAAGAACGGCTTGCGGCGTACCGGATTTATCGAGTGGAGGCACTTGTAGCGATAGCGTGTTCGCCTTTGCGTCGAGTGCGCCAATCACCGCCTCCACCGTGCGCGTGACCGTCGCCGTCGGTAGCGGCGCGGCGGCGGTAACGGGCGGTGATACCGGTGCGGTAGGCGACACCAGCGAGGGTTCTTGCGCCTCCACGTTCGCGCTGATAGCGGCGAGTATACCGAGGCAAACAACGAAGCGAATAGCGGACTTCATGTGAATCTTCCTTTCCGGTTAGAACCGAATGGTTTTGTTCAGTTCGAGCGGCAATCGCTCGCCGAACGCGACATCTATTCCGAATAGCCCGGCTCCAAAGGTGATGCCGGTGTTGGACGAGTAACCGCCCCGTGCCGCGAAAAATCTGCCGATGCGCTGTTCGGCTCCGAAACGCAGGTCTACCGGTCGCGTCGCCGAGGTAACGTCCATCAGGTCGGCGGCGAGGGTTAGACCGCCGCTTTCGTAGGCGGCTCCGGCAGAAAGCGTGGTTTGAAGCAGATCAAACTCGGTTCCGTTACCGACGCGCCCGTTGTAGTTCGGGATACTGGCATTCAGGGCGCGATAACTGCTACCGGGTTTGACGAAGTTGCTCACCACAAGCGCGGCGTTCACGCCTTTTCCAGCGCGGGGGCGAAACAGAAAGCCGATGTCGGCGGCAAGTCCGCTGTCCTTGAGATAGTCGCTTCCGCCGAGTTCGGGAGCGCGAATCGCGTCTACATTGCCCAAAACGGCGTTCTGGTTAACCAGATAGCGCGTGTAGTACGTTTGCAGAAAGCGGGCGCGAAGCCCGACCGAAACATCGTAGCCTTTGGTCGGCTCGTCCTTTTTCGCACCCATCGGCAGTTTAATCGCATAGGCGAGGGAGGGCAGTGTCAGATACCCGGCGGCTAACAGGTCGGCTTGCCCGTTCGCGGGGACATTGCCGAGGTTCGCGCCGGTTTGCGCCCAGTTGGTCAGCAGGTTGTTTGGCAAAAGACGCGCTTTGGCGACCGCGCCGACTTGCAGTTCAAACGCGCCGTAGCGAAAGCCGATATTGGAGTTTGCGCCGAAAACGCTGTCCTCTTCGCTGAAGCGGCGCACAAGGTCGGCGGTATCACCGAGATCGGCTCCATCCAATAGATAACTGTACGCCTTGCCGGTCGAAACCGCCCCGTCAGCGCGAAACGAGAACGACGGCGCGTAGAGCGAAAATCCACGGGGCGCGAACGCGAGTGCCGCCGGATTGAAACTTTGTATGTTGGTGTTGCGGGTTCGCGTTGTCGCCAGCCCCGCACCACCCATTGCAAAAGCGCGGGCGTCGGAACCGAACGTGTAATCGTAGTTTTGTGCGAACGCGCCGCCGCAAACGAAAAGCAGGGCGAACGAGGTCAGCCATCGGGAAACGGAACGCATCATGGAAATTAGGTTCGGTGTGCAATGGAAACGGAAACAGGGCGCACACCCCTTTCATCAGCTTATTTCACCAATCGCGCCGCCTTTTCCTTCCGCAGTTCGCGCTTCAAGCCGGGTAACGTTTCTTCGCTGGCAAGGGTTTCCGCAAGCACGTTCATAAAGCGCGACAGGGCGTTGCTCGGCACACGTCCTTTTTTCAGCAAAACGCCGGTCGGTCGCTGAATCGTCACGCCTTCAAGCGGACGCACCACCAGCGTTCCGTCGCGCACCTCGCGTACCACGGTTCCTTCGGGAACCAGCGAAATGCCCTGCCCGATTTCTACCACACGCTTCACGGTTTCGATGTTGTCGAACTCATGCACAATCTCTACCGACGCGCCCGCTTCGGCAAGAGCGGAATCAATTAAGCCCCGCGTCGGAATATCGTGGTCAAAGGCGACGAACGGCATTCCGTCCAGTTCGGACAGGGGAACCGATTCGCGGGAGGCAAGGGGATGGTCGGGCGGCAGAATCAGCGCGAGTGTTTCGGTGTGAAGTGGAATGACTTCTATTTGTGGCATGGCTTTCGGGCAGGCGACAATGCCGCAGTCAATCGTTCCGGCTAAAAGCGACTCGTAAATGCGGTTGGTACGCAGATATTCGACGTGCAGATTGACCTGCGGAAACTCGGCTAAATACTGCGAAATCGCGGGGGTTAGCGCGTGAAGCCCGATGCTGTAGACGGTGGCGACGCGAAGCGATCCCGACACCGCGCCCGATAGTTCCGCCATTTCGCGCTTTAATTCGTCGGCGCGGGAAAGCAGTTCGCGTGCGCCGGTGAGCAATCGGACACCGGCTTCGGTGAAGTGTGCGCCGGGGCGTCCCTTGCCGCGTTCGACCAGCACATAGCCGAACTCTTGTTCGAGCGAACGAATCCGCTGTGACACTGCCGACTGCGACATATAGGAGCGTTCGGCAGTTTTGCTGAACGAATGCGTATCGGCTAAATCAACGAAAAGGCGAAGGGATTCCAGATCCATAGTGGCTTTAGTCTACCACGTTCGGAGCGCGAAACGGACAGAACGTTCGCTTCATTTGCACGAATAAATAACACGAAGGCGGCACGACGTACTGCTACGCCGTGCCGCCTGAACTAAGGCGACAGTTTGAGTTTTGCCGACGCTTCGTCGCTTTGTTGTACCTGTGCGTCGGTCATCGCGCCGTTTGCCGGGGGCGTTGTGCCGGTCGGTGATGCCTGCGCCGCGGGAGCAACTGTGGAAGATTGCGGCAAAGGAGCGGATGCTTCTTTTTTCGGGGCGCACCCGGCGGCGAAGGTGAACGAAATTACCATCGCCGCCGCGATACCCGCACTTCTCATCGCGTTGCGATTCGCTACCATGAACAAGCCACACCTCCCGCTACCGCCAAATTGCCGCGGAAATCACGCTCGTTCTTCGTGACGGCAAGATACTTCGCCAAGTTGCACCGTCCCTGCGCCAGATTCATGTAGTTCGACCCCGTGGCTGGAGGCCCGTAAATCACGCCGAACTTGAGCCATTTGGCGTGACTGTCGGCGAAAACGTAGTTCGCACCGCCGTTATGTCGGTATGGGCGTTCGCGGTCGTTGGCTAATCCATCGGGGTGAGTCCCACGGGTGTTTTCCCAGTATCCCGCAGTGAAGTAGGGTTGACCGGTGAGACCTGCCGCGCCACTCTCGGTTACGAAGACTGTTTCCGCCGGTTTATCGAAATCGGCATCGTTTCGATGGGTGAAGCAACCGTTGCCCGCCCCGTCCGCCGCTCTGCCGTTGCCGGATAGCCAAGACCCATAACCGTTAGCGAGCCATAAGTGCGGAAGCGTTCCTCGTCGTCGGTAGGCGCGGTTTTATCACGGCTCGCCGACGGGCAACGCCATACGCCGCCATAATTTTTCGCCGTGCCTGCCGGAGGATTAGGAGTGCCGTTCTTCACATAAGGAAATAAATTGGAGTCCCAGTAACCGGATAAAGGCTCTGACGTCGGAGCCTGACATCCTTAGTTCAACGGGTTGGTCGCCGGACCTGTCCATCCTTGATTCCATGGCGGCATTCCTCCATCGGCGTCTTGCGCGTACATCTGCAATGCCGTTCCCATCTGCTTCATGTTGGAAAGACAAGCGGTTTGCCGCGCCTTTTCCCGTGCCGTGGCGAACACGGGAAACAGAATCGCGGCAAGAATCGCAATGATGGCGATAACAACGAGCAACTCAATCAGGGTGAACGCCTGACGCTCACGGCGAGATATTTGTATTCGGGACTTCATAGGGGTACTCCTGTACGGTCGGTTGGTATCAAAAACGAAATGCTTGCGATTCGGGGCGATGCGATGGCGCAAGCGCAAGCACATAAGAGGTAGGCAACATTGCCGGATTGGAGTAGTATATACCACGCCCCCGCTACCGCGTCAAATCTTTGTCGCGGGGGCGGGGGCAATGCGGTTTATCCGCCGAAGAACCGCTTCACGGCGTCAAGCGGCGACGCTGGTTTCGGCGCGGGATTCAGTGTCATCTGCATATTGCCGATACGCCCCTGCGCGTCGAACGTGACCGTCATGCCGTTCGCGTACACGCCGCTTGCGTCCGGTGTGCCGAGGTACGCTTGGGTAGCGGCGCGGTGGTCGAGGGTGAATGTGGAAATCGCGCCGGTGATCGCCTTTGTCGGAAGCAACGGAGACGCCGGGAACGCGGCGGCTTCGGGAAACGCTTCAATCACCACCCACGCCGCGCCGCCGTCGTACGGACACCGATAGTAACCGAACGCGCCGCCGAACCCCGCGCAAACCGTGGACATCTCGTAGCCGAAGTTGGCATCGGGCAGGGGGAACGTATCGGCGTTCGTGAAGCGCGAATCCGCGCCGGACGCGGCGGCGAAATCGCGCACCGACGCCGCGAGGCGCGTCACGGAAGACGGCAAGCCGTCGCCGCCGTTTTCGTTCGCCCACGACCAGAGCCATGTGTTCGTTTCGTCGGACTGCGAGCCGATTAACTGCATCGGCAGGTCGGCAATCGGCGCACCGGTCGCCGCGTCCTTGAACGTTAGTCGTCCGGCGGTCAGGTCTAAGCCCCAGTTAAATTGGTGCGATTCGAGCCACTCTTGCATTCGCAACTGGTTTTCCATGATGCGAAAAGCGTATTCTTCTAAGCGTAGCGTTGGCATAATCCGTTTCTCCCACGCTGATTATGGCACACTGCGCAGAAAAATAAGGCTTAAATCCAGCACGAAACCGGGGAGTTCCGGGTCGCCGGAAACGCTGGCGGGATCGTTTAGCCGCACGGTGACACCCGGCAACGTTTCCAGCGGCGACAGGTCAAGCGCGATTTCCACCGTGCGTTATCCTTTAAGCGCGGCGACCAGTGCGTCAATCTCCGCCTTGCTTCTCTGCTCCGTGACGCAAAGAAGCATCGCATTACCGAGTTCGGGGTACGTGTCGGCGAGGGGCAAACCGCCGAGCATTCCCGCCGCTAACAGTCGCTCGTTGATTCGCTCCGGGGCTTCCGGCGTCCGAACCACAAACTCTTTGAAGAACGGCGCGTTCGGGAATAACGCTTCGTAGCCGTCCAACTTCGCTATTTCGCTTTGCGCGTAGTGCGCTTTCTGGACGCACAGGTTCGCCACCTGCGCGAAGCCCGCCTTGCCCATCGCCGACAGGTACACGGTCGCGGCGAGCGCGAATAATGCTTGATTCGTGCAGATGTTGCTCGTTGCGGTGTCGCGGCGGATGTCCTGCTCGCGGGTGCGGAGCGTCATTACGTAGGCGCGGGTGTTCTCGATGTCCACCGTTGCCCCGACAATCCGACCGGGAATACGCCGCAGGTACTCCTTGCGACACGCCAGCAGTCCCAGAAGCGGACCGCCGAACGCCGGATAACAACCGAGCGATTGCCCCTCGCCGGTCACGATGTCCGCGCCGAGTGCGCCGGGGGGTTCTAAAACACCGAGCGCGATGGGGTCAACCGACACGAGTAGGAGTGCGCCTTTCGCGTGTGCCGCGTCCGCGATGGCTTGCAAATCCTCAATCGTGCCGAAAAAGTTCGGGTGCTGGACGACCACGCAAGCCGTCGCGTCGGTTATTGCGCTTGCCAAATCATTCGCGTTTAGTGCGCCGGTTTCGCCGATGTAGCCCACCTCGTCCACCGAATCGGCGAACGATTCCATGTACGTCGCCAGCGTTTGACGGTACGCCGGATGCACGGTTTTAGCCACGACAACCCCGCGCCGCTTGGTCAGATCGCACGCCATCAGCACCGCTTCCGCAAGCGCGGTTGCGCCGTCGTAGAGCGAAGCGTTGGCGACTTCCATTCCCGTGAGGCGCGAAATCAGCGTCTGAAACTCGTAAATACTCTGCAAAACTCCCTGCGACACTTCCGGTTGGTACGGCGTATACGCGGTGTAAAACTCGCTTCGCCCCGTGATAGAGCCGACAACCGGCGGAATATAGTGGTCGTAAATCCCCGCGCCCAAAAAGCACGGGAACCTGTCCATATCGGCGTTTTTGGACGACAGAGCGATGAGATGCTTACGAAGCGAAATATCATCCAGCGCGGGCGCGACGCCGCTAAAGTCCGCCGCGTCCTGCACGGCTGAGGGAATCGAATCAAACAGTTCGGCGACGCTTGCCGCGCCAATCGCGGTCAGCATCCGGGCGCGATCGGCGTCAGTATTAGGAATATAAGACAAAACAAAACTTCTTTCTAATTGCGTTGAACCGCCAAGACGCTAAAGACGGCAAGACCGGAGAAGAAAAAAGAGAGCGTTGCCGCGTTGCCGTTCGGCTTCCCGTGTCATTATCTCTTCCTTCTTTTGCGGTCTTAGCGTCTTGGCGGTTCAAATCTGTTACTCGCCAATCTCGGATTTATAGCCGTCGGCACTAAGCAGGTCGTCCATTTCGGCGGCGTCCTTTACGCGCACACGAATCATCCATCCGCTCTCATACGGCGACTCGTTGACCACGCTTTCCGCGCCCGAAAGCGCGTCGTTGACTTCAATCACCTCGCCGGAAACGGGCGTATACAGTTCGGAAACGGCTTTCACCGACTCCACCGTGCCGTAAATATCGTCGTGCGACAGCATTCGCCCGGCTTCCGGCAATTCGATATACACCACGTCGCCGAGCTCCTCCTGCGCGTGATCGGTGATACCGATGGTGGCGATTTCGCCATCGAAGCGCACCCATTCGTGCGACTTGCTGTACTTGAGTTCGGCGGGAATTGTGGACATGATTTGGTTCTTTCTGAGTTCGGGATGAAGACGGTGCAGTATACCTACCGGCGCGGGGTTCGCGCAACAAACACGGCGAGCGCGGCTAATAAAACGGCGGACGCGGCGAGCGATAAAACGGTCGCGCCGCGCCCGTGCCGCAAACAAAAGCACGTGTCGAACACCGGCTTTCCTCCGATTCGCAATCGGCGGCGACACACCAAACACGGTGACAACGCGGGTGTGTCCGCCATCGGCAACGGTTTACGCATCGGTCGCCTTGCGCTTGTAGAACGGAAGCGGCACGATCCGGGCGGCGTGTTTCGCGTCCCGGATAACGACGCTGACCGACGTTCCAACGTCGCCACACGCGGCACGAACGCGGGCAAGTGCGATACCGACGCCGAGCGTCGGTGAAAACGTGCCGCTCGTGACAGTACCGACTATGTTACCGGAATCGTCAAAAATAACGTAACCGTCGCGGGGAACGGCGCGGGTTTCCATCTCGACGCCGACCAGAACAAAATCACGCGGCGACGCTTTCAGCGTTTGCAATATCGGTTGCCCGACGAACGCGGCGGGCTTCTCGGTTTTCACGACCCACGCGAGACGCGCAGCGAACGGATTCGTCCGCTCGTCCATCTCGTGACCGTACAAGGGAAGCGCGGCTTCGACGCGGAGCGTATCGCGTGCGCCCAGCCCGCAGCACACCGCGCCGCGCACGACAAGCGTATTCCAAAGCGTTTCGGCGTCGGAATCGCGGCAGAATAGTTCCAGACCGTCCTCGCCCGTGTAGCCGGTGCGGGCGACCATCACCGGGCATTCGGCGACCACGGTTTCCGTAATGCCGAAGCGCGGCAAACCGTTCAAATCGGCGTCGGAAAGCGCGTCGCACATCGCCACCGCGCCCGCGCCCTGCACCGCGATTAGCCCCGTATGAAATGTTTCGTCCTCAATAAACAACGAGGGGAAACCGGCGCGGTGTGTCCCGAACCATGCCAACGCCTTGACGCGGTTCGACGCATTGACCACCACGATAAACTCGGACGCGCCCAACCGATAAACGATAATATCGTCCACGACTCCGCCCGCGTCGGTGCAAATCAGCGAGTAATGCGCCTTGCCCGGCGTCAGTTTGGCAACGTCGTTCGCCGTCAGATGGTTCAGGAACGCCTCGGCATCGTGACCGTGAACGCGAACGCGCCCCATATGCGACACATCGAACACGCCGACGCCGGTACGAACCGCGTTCACTTCGGCGATTACGCCAGCATACTGCACCGGCATCTCCCAACCGGCGAACGGCACGATTTTGCTCCGTGCGGCGACGTGCGCGGCGTAAAGCGGGGTGCGTAGTAGGGCGTCGGCTTCTTGCATAATCACCTATTGTACCGCGTGTGGAAAGTTGTCCGCACGGGCGGGAGCATTCGGATGCGAAATACCGGTATACTCAGAAGGAGCGTTCCCGCTATGAAAAATCAATTATTCCGTTCTTCTTTGCGCCCTCGATTCGGCACGGTTGCCGCGTTCGGTCTGGCGTGTTTCGGTTTCGCCGCGTTCGTCGCGCCGGTGTTGGCGCAGGACGGCGCGAAGCCCGTCGCAACGAACGCGGCGAAAGAGGAAAAAGAAGACCCCGAAGTCAAACTGGGGCGCGAGACGCATGAAGACCTGCTTCGCTCCGGCTTGAAACTGGTCAAAGACCCGAAAGTCTTGGAGCGCGTCGAAACGATGGGCAAAAAGATGGCGGCAATCGCCAACGCGAACCCGATTCCGGCGACTTACGGTAGCAGTAAACACGTGCCATATGAGTACCGCTTTTTTGTGGTAGACGACGACGACATCAACGCTTTTTCGCTTCCCGGCGGCTTCATCTATATCAACAAAGGGATTCTGCGCTACGCTCAGTCCGACGATGAATTAGCCGGAATCATGGGGCATGAAATCGCCCACGCCGCGCATCATCATGTGGCGAAACTGCAACGCGAACAAAGCCGGTTGAATACGCAAATGGCTATTGGGCTAATCGCCGCGCTGGTGGCGCGGGTTCCGACCGCCGACACGATGAACCTGATGACCGGCTTTCAGTTAATCGCCCTGCAAAAGGTGAACGGTTTCGGGCAGGATGCCGAGCGCGACGCCGACCACGCCGGGGTAATCCTGACGCAAAAGTCGGGCTACAATCCGGTCGGCTCGCTGACGTTCATGGAGCGTTTGGAGCGCGACGAGAAGCAACGCCCCGATGTCGAACTCGGTATTTTTAGGACGCACCCGCCGGGCAAAGAACGCGCCAATAATATCGAGGGGCAAATTGTCAGCATGGGAATGCCGGTGAACCGGCGCGAGGTGACGAACACGCTTCGCGTTCAGGTGCGCCCGGTCGCCGCGAAAACGGGCGAAACCGTAGCGGCAAGCCAAGAGGTGTTGCTCGACGGCAAACTGCTCTACCGCACACCGGACGAAAAACGTGCTCAAGAAGTCGCCGACACGGTGAACAAGTTGCTGGATGATAACCTGCAAATTTACGACTTAACCCGTGACGGCGCGACGATTTCGGCGCGGGGCAAGTCGGTTTTGACCGTGGAGGCGAACGATATTGCGGCATACACAACGGCGGGAACCACGCCGGAAACCGCCGCCGAATCGGCGTTCAAGACGCTTCGCAACGCGCTCTACCGGCATTTGCTCAATGGCAACGTTTATTGAAGTCGGCGCGAATCGGGTATATGGAGCGTATGAAATCGTCTCCGATCCCACTCACCGATTCTGAAAAAACGCGCCTGATGCGCGAAGCGATTGCCGAGGCGCAGTTAGGTGTGTCCGAGGGCGAAGCCCCGATTGGTTGCGTGATCGCCCTCGCGGACGGCGACGGCGCGGCGAAAATCGTGGCGCGGGGGCATAACCGGGGAGTTGCGCTGAAGCGCAAAAACGCCCACGCCGAGATTATCGCCTTTGAAAACGCCGGAAGTGACGGGGCGGGGCGCGAACCGACCCTGCCGATGGATGCCGAAAACATCATCCTCGTTTCGACGCTGGAGCCGTGCGTGATGTGTACCGGGGCGGCGATGGAATCGGGCGTATCGTTTATTCTGTTCGGAATGGACGCGCCCGCCGACAACGGCACGAAGCGTGTGAAGCCGCCCGAAAGCCCCGAATCCGCCGACCCGGTTATCGAAGGCGGCATCGTGGCGGGCGAGTGTCGCACTCTTTTTGTGGACTGGCTCAAGGGAAAAGAAGGCACGGAACAGGCGAAGTTTGTGGAGCAACTGCTCGCGCTGACCGAAACCGATGGAAGCGACGAAACCGATTCCGGCGACAACCCCGACCATAAGCAACGTGCCGCCGACAAAACGTAGCGGTTGGCGTAAATGGCTGGTCGCACCCTCTGACCCGGCGCGGCGGGCGGTCTGGAAGGTCGCGCAAATCTACGCTCTTGTGGTGGCGTACAGCGGCGTTTGGATTCTGCTACGCAGTAGCGGCGTCGGCGGCGCACCGTTCGCGCCGGGTTCAAGCATCGCTCTCGTTTTGCTTTTCGCGGTCGGCACGGCGCACGTTATGCTACGCATCTTGCTAACGATGCGTCGCGGCGGCTACGGCGAAACGCACGGAAGCCCTACCGGATGGCTTCACACCGCGATTGATTTAACGCTGGTGGCGGCAACCGTGCGCGTAACCGGTGGCTCGGAAAGCGGCATCTGGCTTTTGTTCTTCGTGATCGTAGTCGCCGAATCGGTCTTAGAAGCGGCGTCGGCGGCGCGATGGGTACGTGTCGGTGTCGCGGTCGCCCTGCTTGCCGCGATGGTTCCGCTTCCCGTGACCGGCGGCGCGTGGGTGCTGGACTACCTGACGCGGCTCGTGTTTCTCTCCGCCGCAGGCATGGTCGCCCAGCGGCTACGAATCAACGCCGAACGCGAGAAAAGCGAACTCGCCGCGCTTCGTGCCGAAATGTCGCTTTTGCAGGAACGCGCTTCGCTGTCCCGCGAAATCCACGATGGCGTCGGGAACGCGCTGGCGGCGTCGGTGCTTCGCCTCGAAGTCACGGCGCGGGTGATGGAAAAGGGCGGCGACACCGAAACGCCCGTGACGCTCCGCGAGGAAGCGCAAGTCTTGCGCGGCGCGATGAATGATGTGCGCGATTGGACGTTTTTCAGCAAGCCGTGGGGCGCGGACGAAAGCGACGCCGCGAGCGTCGCTGACCGGCTCGCGCAGGAGGTGCAACGCTTGTCGCGGCGCACGAACCTGCCGATGCGCGTGGTCGGCGCGGAGCAATTGGGAAACTTGCGCGGGGGCGCGGCACGCCTTGCAGTTTTGCGAATCGTGCAGGAAGCACTGACGAACGCCGCGAAATACGCCGGAGCGACCGAAGCGACTGTGATGGTGGAAATCGAAAACGGATTCTTGACCGTCGCCGTGCGCGATAACGGTGCGGGGTTCGACCCGGCAACGCTCGCGCCGGGCGTCGGTATGGCTTCGATGCGCGAACGCGCCGCCGCGCTCGGCGGAACGCTCACCATAGAAAGCAAACCCGGCACGGGAACCGGCGTCATAGCGCGGTTCCCGCTTTCATAGTCCGCGCTACTTCCGGTCGGCGTACCACCGCTGTGCGAACCGTTTGTACTCGTCCTGTTTTTCTTTAATCTTGCGCCACCATGCTTCGTTGTCTACGAACCAGCGCACGGTTTCCTCAAGGCGCGTTTCAAACGAGACATCGGGGTTGTAACCGAGGGCGCGAAGTTTGGCGCAGTCAATGCTATACCGGCGGTCGTGACCGGGGCGATCCTGCACATAGCGAATCAGTTCCCGTCCCTTGCCCAAAGACAATAGAATCGCGTTCACCACGTCAATATTGAACCGCTCGTTGCCGCCGCCGACGTTGTAGATTTCGCCCGACGTCCCCTTGTGAAACGCCAAATCAATCCCGGCGCAGTGGTCGAGGACGTACATCCAGTCGCGCACCTGCTTGCCGTCGCCATAAACCGGAAGCGGCAGGTTATCTATCGCGTTCGTGATCATCAGCGGAATCAGTTTTTCGGGATAATGGTACGGTCCGAAATTGTTGGAGCCACGGGTAACAATTGTCGGGACGCCGTAGGTGACGTGGTACGCACGAACGAGCAGTTCGCCGCCCGCCTTGCTCGCGGAATACGGCGAGTTGGGTTCGAGTGGATCGCCTTCAAAGAACGAACCTTCGTCAATGCTTCCGTACACCTCGTCCGTTGACACGTGCAGAAACCGCTCATGCCCATACTTTTTCGCCGCTTCGAGTAGCACGAAAACGCCGCGTACATCGGTTTCGATAAAAGAACCGGGGTCGTCAATACTTCGGTCAACGTGGGTGTTATGCACCACGATGTTACCGATACCCGCCGCGAAATTATGGGCGTCCTCTACCGTCAAGTCGTAAACGTATCCATCATATTCAGTTTCCGAATAATCTTTTTGTACGCGAACATCATAACTCGCCGTCAGGTGCAAGTTAGTCACCGGACTCCAATTTTCGTTATCGGCAAAGTCGCGGAAACTGACGCTGTAATCTAAGTCCATCAACGAGAAAAGAAGCGATAAACCGGCGGCGAGGCGCGGCGAACTCGTTGTCATCCGGCGACTGTTCACGGTTTTATATTTATGTGTGCTACCGTCGCCCCAAAGGTAAGCGTCCAAAAAGGCGGTCTTGTATTCTTCGCGCAACGTGTACAATTCGTCAGGCACACGCTTTTCGCCGGAGCCTTTGCCGCAAAGTCGCGTCACAACTTCAAAAAGCATCCGCGAACAATAGACTAATTGATGAACATTCGGGTCCTCTCGGCGAGTGATGGAACCGGAAGCATTGGTAAAGAAGCCAATTTCGACGCGCATTTGCTCCAGTGTCGCTAAGTCTTTGTTGGCGATACAGACCACATAACCGCCATTGGCGACGTTGAACGAGGCACTACCTTCCGCCGCATATGCGCCCAAGAATCGCAGAAACGCTTGGAGTGCTTCTCCTTCGAGTTGTTGCAGAACCCATACGTCGCGCCCGCGCCACTTTCCGTCCGAAGTCGGCGCGTATAGCAAACCGTCTTTCGCATGAATATCGCTAAACGAGAGTTTCATGTAGTCGCGGTGACGGCTACGATCCGTGTTGATTTTGCGAATGGCGAGCAGTTCGGGGTTGGTCTCGGCGGCGACCAGTTGTGCGTCGGCATTATAAACGCTGTGATTGGGCGTAACGCGAACGCCGCCCCATTTCTGCCGCAAGGACACAATCCGACCCCTGTATTTGTGCCGCGTGATATGCGTGATGCGCTTCCACTGTCCCATGCCGTTCCGGAAAGCAAGCGCGGAAAGCGGCAGATTCGGCTCGACGATTTCCACTCCGCGATCATTGATGCGGACACCACGCTTTTTAGCGTAAGTGTCAAACAGTTCTTCAGCAGTAGTTAGCCGTATACCATGCCCAAAATGCACCGGTAAGAAAGTGTCCGCCGCGATGCTTTCAGCCGCAAAGTTAAAAATAGCGTCGGTGTTACGGGCAAGGTTATCTACCAGTACCGGGTCTTCGATATTGCCTTTGTAAAACGCGAAGTTCGGGTTATCCTTAATATCGTGGAAGTTGTCCATGTTGCCCGCGTAGGTGAGGGCGTCGAGTACCGTGATCCGGTAGTCGGGATATTTGCCGAGCATATAGCGCACAAAGTTGGAGCCGATAAACCCGGCTCCTCCGGTGACAAGTAAGCGTTTCATAATTTCTCCATCAAATCCGACACCGACACGCCGACCGGCAATCGCTCCGCCTTTTTCGCATACGCCAGTGCGAACACCGCCGCTAAGAGGGCGTCCCACGCGAAGTAAAGCGTGGCGACATCCTCGACGTTGGCAAGCGTAGCCCCTCGTGATTCCGTGCCGTCCGGGATCTGTCCGATGGACGACACCGACGCGATAAACGTGGGGGCGTGCCGGACGACGCCGGTCACGCGGTCGGTCAGCACGAAGTAGCCGAGGTACGCCACCTTGCCTAAGGTCGCGCCCGCTTCCTCGACCGATTCGCGGCGCACGGCGTCTTCAGCGGTTTCCCCGGCTTCAAGGTGTCCCGACGGAATGCACCAGCCCCGCGTCTCGATGTCCGCCAGAACCACGCGGTCGCCGTAGAACGGGAACACGAGCGCGGCAGGACGCGCCACACCGGTCGGCTCCTCGCTTTCCGACAGGCATGGTACAAAGGTCGCAGTTTCGTTTTTCCACTGCACCGTGGGGAACACGTCCGGCACCCAAAAAATCTCCGCCTCGCCGTCAAAAACCGACATGGGGAGGCTCCGCTTTCGTATCTGATTGGGCATTTAGCGCGAGCAAATCGGTCATCTGCTCGGCAAACAGCATCGTGTAGCCGCAGTCGCGGCAGACATAGGCGCGAATCGGCGATTTCGTGTAGGGAATGACGCCCAAAAAGCCGTCCGGGTGTCCGGCGATAACAATCTGCGCGTCGGCGTTCCCGGCTTTCAATGACGCCGAAGCCAAATCCGCGCCGCCGCAGTGTCCACATCGTTTTATCATCTTGCTTTCTTCTTTTTCTTTTTCTTTTTTTGTCCTACGCGGACGGCGGCAACCTAATCAGGCGAATCGAAGTTTCGCTGGGTTGCATCGTGTATGGGGCTTCGCGGCAAGCCATTCGATTTCGC
>JACMIU010000573.1 GCA_014380985.1 Armatimonadota bacterium
CGGTACGACGCTTCGGCTTCCGCGAAACGTCCCTGCCCGAACAGGTCAAGCGCGTTCGCCGCAAGCATCAACGTTTGGTCGTCTTCGGGCGATTCCATCAGGTGCGTTAAAAGTTCGGCGGCTTTCTCTTTGTCGCCGCGCACCATGGCCGATTCCACCACGTCAAACTCCGGCTTGCCGGAAGCAAAGCCGAGTTGTCCGGCGCGACGCGCAAAGCCGAATGCCTCGTTCACATCGCCGCGTGTGGAGCGAAGCAGTGCGACCGAAAGATGTAGCAACGCCTGCGTGTAGCGCGGGTTGATTTCCACGGCGCGGCGCAGGGCGCGGATGGACTCTTCCGTGTCGCCATGATGGAGCAAAGTGCTACCGAGCCGAAAATGCAGGTCGGCAAACGTCGGGTTGAGTTCAATCGCGGTACGCAGTTGATGAACGGCTTGCTGGGGGTCGCCAGATACGCTACGCAGTTGCGCGAGGGCGGCGGCGGAATACGATTCGGCGAGGTAGAAACGGGCAAGACGCTCGACCAGTGGGCCGGTGCGGCGGTTACTAAGCACTGCAGTTAGTGCCTCGATAGCTTCCGCGTATTGACCGGCATCGAAAAGGCGAATGCCCCGGTCGTAGTCGCGTTCGCCGCCGACCTGTTGACTCGCGCCCAGTGGCAGTGCGGGAACGGCTTTGTCGTCCGCACCTTTGAATAAACGTGTGAAAAATCCCATAGTTTGTGTTTCGGCGCGGGAGTGCCGCGTTCGCAGTCACTTTTGATTATGGCAAACGAAAGCGTTTCGGTTAGGCTAACGTACCCGAAGAACGCGCACCGTGCCGCTTTCGTACACCGCTTCAAGGTAGGAGGGCGGTTGTCCTGCCCAATCCACGCCCCGCCAAAACGGTGCGCCCGTTTGCTCACTCACGATTAGTTCGCCGTTCGCGTTGGTTAATCCTGCCCCAACCGCGTCGGCATATAAAATGTACCGAATCGCCGGGTTTGCCGCGAGGAACGATTGCCGGGAGTCATCCGGCGTGTCAGCGGCGAAAAAGCGCAGTTGCTCGTTGTACTTGCGCTGGAAGTCGGCGGTTTCGCTCCAATGCGCCGCATACACCGACGCGGACGAGTACGCCGGAATGTACACGCCGAGATAGGGCATCAGCGCGGATCCGCCGTACCGGTGCGCGGTCATGTCGGGACACACCAACACCGCTTCGCCGGGTTTCGCCGTTTCGCGCAGGAACCGGAGCGCGCTCGTTTCGTCCGCTGACAGGTACGGGCGGTACTGACTGCCCGACGTATTAGTTTGCAGTCGGTTGACATCCTGTAGCATGAAGCGCAGGTTCGACGGCACGGTGATTAGCACGGCGGCGAGCGAAACAATCACCGGAAGCGAACCGGACAGTTTCTCGGTGACGGCGGCAAGCGTCGCGCCCGCCAAAAGGCAAACCGGAATGTGCGCTCCCATCAGCAGTTTGCGCTGGAAGGATACCGGCTTGCCGTTCAAACCGACCGCGTAGGAAATGGCGATGGCGACCACCGCCCAAACGAACAGGTAGCGCAGGGCGTCCGGGGCGAGTTTGTCCTTCGCCCCCGGCGCGAACGGCGCGGCGGCGGCAAGCAGGAACGGCAATCCGAAGCCGAGCAATATCCAAATCGGCGACGGCGATAGTGTCGAGGTAGCAAAGACGCGGGCATTAAACACGGCTTCGTTCGTAATCGCGTAGAGTTGATACCCGGCAGTCGGTAGCATCGCAAGCCCTACGATAAGCAAACGCCCATATCTCGCCGTTTCAACGCGCTTCCGTAGCACGTCGGTGAGGACGCGGTACACAAACGCGAACGCCCACAGTTGCAAAATATCGTAGGAATGAAAGTTGCCGAGCAGGAAACCGGCGACACACGCCGGAAGAAGATCGCGTGACTTTCCGGTTTGTTCGGCGCGAAAGAACGACGCCGCGAACACCGCCATCAGCGCGAGCGCGGCGGAAAAGAGCGGCGTGACGTAAATCGTCAAAAACGTGATTGCCTCAGGTTGCCACCGGTCAATCGGTTGCTCGTAGTAGTTAGCCGGACGCAAATCCAGAGCGAACCCAAAGCCCGCCGCGAAGCACAAAAACGCGAACGCGAGCAGTTGGGCGCGTTTGTCCGCAAGCACCGTGGACACAAGACGCCACAACGCAGCGAGGAGCAGTCCGCCAAACACCATCCGCGCCCCGGCATATACGGCGGGCGGCGACAGGTGCATGATTCGTCCGACCGTGCCGAGCAAATAGAAAAACAGGTTGACTGGCAAACCGCGTTGCGGTTCGGTCGTGAACCGGTTCGTGAAAAAGAAACGCCCTTCCGACGCTTGCCGAATCCACGATAGATAGACCGCGGCGTCGTCTTGATTATGGGTCAATCCGGTGAATGTCACGCCATCAGGTGTCCACAGCACACCTAATAGGTGCGGCAGGTTGGCGCAGAGCAGGGCGACGGCGGCGAAAAGGAACGCAAGGCGCACGGGGGAACGGTCGGTATTCACGCTTTCCATGATACCGTTTTTAATTACCGGTTGGGTGCGAATGCGGGTATACTTGTGTCACGGTTCGCGCTTCGGTTAGGCGACGCGATGCCGATATTGCCGCGATGTTTCCGCCTTTGTTTGCCTATGCTTTCGCCGCGCCTTTGCCGTGCCGCGCAAATCGCCATTCGCGCTTCGCCGACACCGCGCTGTTTCGGCGCACCGGTCGCTTCTCCTACGGGGGCGGGGGCGATGCGTCCGAACCTGCTCCCGCCGAGGAACCGCCGCTCACCGACACCGAACGCGCTTTGTACATCGGCTTCGCGTGTTGGGTCGGGCTGACGTTTTTTACGCTGTTCGCGCTGATTATTTTCATGCACACGCCCGGCAACGCGAACTAACGTGAGTGCGGGGATGTTCCATCCTCCGGTTGGGGGCGTTCCGCCTGTGTATCCTTCGGATACGGGATTCGCGGTAGACGGTCGCGGGGCGAGTTGCACAACGCGCCCCACCATTCTCGACAGTACAACCCGTA
>JACMIU010000574.1 GCA_014380985.1 Armatimonadota bacterium
CGGCTTGCCGCTTTGCCGGTGCGCCAACTAATTTTTCGCCCTGCTTATTAAATCCCACGATAGAAGGCGTGGTGCGTGCGCCTTCGGCGTTCGGGATAACGACGGGGTCGCCGCCTTCCATCACCGCAACGCACGAGTTCGTGGTTCCGAGGTCAATGCCAACTGTTTTTGCCATCTGTTTATGTTTGTTCCTTGTTATGTCCGGGCGAATTGCTTGTGCTTTGGGTATTCCCTATTCTTTAACGCGATTTTAGCCCTGAAAGTTCTTACGAAGAATCATACCGCTTGAGTGTGATACTGTCAAGTGTCTTGCGGATTTTCCTGCGGAAAGTTTTACCATCCTTGATTTTGGTGGAATCAGCATCGGTTGGTATAATAAAATTGGAGGAGACTAACTATGACGAAAGATTATTCCCTGTCCC
Organism: Armatimonadota bacterium; assembly: GCA_014380985.1. GTDB lineage: Bacteria > Armatimonadota > Armatimonadia > Armatimonadales > Armatimonadaceae > JACMIU01. Next base: position 423 of record JACMIU010000574.1, read on the forward strand.
GATTGCCGGAACCGAAGGACGTTCATGCGCCGGAGGCAAATCCGTTGCGGATACCGGCTTCTCTTGCAAACCGATGGACGGATGACGAGTTTTTCGATCTCTGCCGAATCAATAAAAAATGGCGCATGGAGCAAAACGCTGACGGAGAGGTTGTGATTATGGAACCCGCAGGATGGGAAGGTAGCACGATGAACACGGAGATCACTCGCCAAACGGCGAACTGGTCAGAAACAGATGGAACAGGAGAAGTCGCGGAGTCATCTGCCGGATTCAAGTTACCAAACGGAGCCACCCGTTCGCCGGATGCGTCTTGGGTGAAGCAGTCACGTACCGACCTTCTCACCGATGAGCAACGCACCAAGTTTCTGCCACTTTGCCCGGACTTTGCTATCGAACTCACGTCGCCATCCGACAGTTTGGAAGAGACCAAAGACAAAATGCAGGAATATCTTGACAACGGCTTGCGTCTCGGTATACTCATTCATCCGCCGACCCGCGAAGTATGGGTATATCGCCCCGATACCGCGCCCGCGCACTACACCGACCCAGACACCGTGTCCTGTGAACCGGAAATGCCCGGTTTTATTTTGAACACGCAAAAGATTTTTGCTAAAGGAAAAGTTTCCGCAAAACCGGAAACGTGAACTTTTTCGCCCGCGTTACGTCTGCAGAAATAATAAGTGACGAAATGGCGACGAATCGCGTCTATTGAAGAAACGCGGTTCGTTGCCGCAACCTTTGAAAGGTATCCCGAAATGTTGAACAAAATTACCGTGCTGTCTGCCCTGTCCCTAACCCTACTTGCCGGAAGCGGCGCGGCTTTCGCACAAGCCCCCGCGGCGACTGCCCCTAAGCCCGCGACCAAAGCCGGAATGCGTTCCGTGACCGATATTTTAGGGCGCATCCAAACCGGTGCGGGCGCGGGTATCCGTGTTGTGGCCGATTCCACGATAGGTAGCGCACTTGTTTCCCTACCCTCCGGCGACACCACGCCGGAAAACGTCGAAGCGCAGATCGCCGCTGTGATTACCGAATTGCCTAAGGGGACGGTTTGGGCGAAACTGTACCTGCCCGCCGCCACGGCTCGTGCTTACAAGGGCGACGATTTAGCCGAGTTCGCGTTCGCACAAAGCAAACTGTTCGGGCGCGTCGGCGACGCCCCGGCAGGAACCGTGGAAGTGATGGGCAAGAACCTGCCCGCCGACAAAGCGCAAGCCGTGATTGACGCGCTCGATTTGAAGCCGGTTTATTTAGTGACGAACCCCACCATGAAGGCGGTTGGCGACGGCGACATGACGCAGTGGGCGACTCTGACCGACGAGCAAAAAGCCGACTTCGCCAAAAAGGAAGCTACCAAGCGACTGGCGATGGGTCCCGAAGCGTTCGGTAAGGAGTTCTCTGGCTACGTCGCGCAACAAAGCGCGGTGATGGGACAGATGTTCGGGCAAATGTCGCCGGAGCAACGCGAAGTCTACGGCAAAGCGATACGTGACTCGTTCCAAAATGGCGTCGGGATGGGCGGCATGATGATGTGGGGCGGTAATGGCGGACGCGGTGGTAATGGGGGGCAACGCCCCAACCGACCGCAAGTCACTCCGCAATAGTGCCGGACAGAAGGTAGTTTCGGGCGCGGCGACGGTTTCCGTCGCCGCGTTTCGCCCGTGTCGGGAACTGTTTCGCCGCGAATCGCGTCTAAGGTAGACGCGAAAACGTGGCACGACCGCGCCGCGATAACAGGACACTTCATTTTGACACGAATCGGGATCATGGGCGCGGGGGTTATCGCCCGCTTCGGACACGCACCAGCAATACTGGAAACCCCCGGCTTGGTTTTGGCGTCGGTCTATGACCCGTCGCCCGAATCGCTCGCCGAGTTTGCCCGGTCATTTCCCGCTGTGGAGGTCGAAACCTTCAACAACCGCGACGCTTTTTTCGCATCGGGAATTGACGCCGTTTCGGTTTGTTCGTCTGCGCCCGCGCATCCGTCGAATGTGCGAGACTGCGCCGCGCACGGCTTGCCGGTGCTGTGCGAAAAACCGCTCGCCATGAACGACGCCGATATTGCCGCCATGATCGCGGTGATGGAGGAAGCGCACCTGCCGTTAGTCGCCGCGTTCTGCTACCGCTTTTCACCGGTTGCACAAACCATCAAACGCCTCGTGGATTCCGGCGCAATTGGCGCGGTGCGCTCGATCCGCCTCATCTATAACTGGAGTCTGTTCGGCAAATACACCAATGACGGCGGGCAGTGGCACGAAAATCCGTACCGCGTCGGGCGAATGCTTGAAGGCGGTCCGATGGTGGACTGCGGCGTCCACTTTATTGATCTGGCGAGGTGGTGGACGGGTTCGGAGATTACCGATTATAAAGCACACGCTTCTTGGGTGGACGAAGAGTACGAAGCACCGAGCCACATCTGGCTACACGCCGACCACCAAAACGGTTGCCATACGGCGGTAGAAACGTCGTTTGCGTTCACGCACACCGCAAAAGACCCGGTTAGTCTATTCACCTACGACATCATCGGCACGAACGGCGCAATACGTTACGACCGCGATGGCTGGCGTTTTGAACTGCGAAACGGTGACGGTACGCAGATCATGCCCGGTTCGAGCGAAAAAAACTTCACCGGAATGTATCATGCGTGGGCGCGGGCGTTGCGTACCGGCGACTTTAGCGAACTTCCCACCGGGCGTGACGGTATGGTTGCTACGCGAATTGCCCGCACCGCCACCGAAGAATGTATCCGGTTGCGTAGAAGCCGACATATTCCGGGTAAACCGTAGGCATCATGCCGACAATCAACCACGTATTGGAAACCGCGCTGTATGTGAAAGACCGGGCGCGGTCACAAGCCTTCTACGAAACCGTGATGGGCTTCCGCCTTCTCTTAGATGACGGAAACCGCCTGACCGGGATGGCGGTAGGGGACAGCAATCAGGTTTTGCTGTTGTTCACCGAGGGCGCGTCCACTGGAGGAGAACAAACCCCGACCGGCTTCATCCCCCCGCACGACACGCACGGAACCCAGCACGCCGCGTTCGCCATCAGCGAGGACTCGGTAGACGAATGGCGGCAACAACTTTCCTCGTGTAGCGTTCCCATCGAAAGCCTCGTGCTACCGCCTCGCGGCGGAACCTCGATCTACTTCCGCGACCCTGATAACCATCTCATTGAACTCGCGTCACCGGGTATTTGGGAAACGTATTAAACGGTGTGAAGTCGTTATGCGAAAAACCGCGAACATAAATCGGTAATCTCCCCTTGACATTTCCATAACGGCGATGTATTCTATCGGCGATACTAATTGTCGCCGATAGGTTTATCACTCGCTACAGGACTTAAGTACGTATGAATGTCACTTCTACTCGCCGAAACGCTTCCGCGTTTACCCTAATCGAACTACTCGTCGTTGTCGCCATTATAGCGATTCTCGCCGCGATTCTGTTTCCCGTTTTCGCACAGGCGCGTACCAAAGCGCGGCAGGCGAGTTCGATCTCCAACCTGCGCCAAATCGGAATGGGAATGTCCATGTATGTGCAGGATCACGAAGCGTACCCCGGTGCCAGCTCCCCTTCCGCCCAAACGCCGCGCACTCGCTGGCCCGATCACATTTACCCGTATGTGAAAAACGAAGCGATGTTTCTCGCGCCCGGCGCGGATGAGGAAACGTTCCGCAAGCCGTTCGCGCACAACGCGAACGCCAAATACGGTGGCTACGGCTACAACTTCCAGTACCTCGGCAACACACGCTTTCCGTTCTACGCCTTGGATGCGGAAATCACGCACCCCGCCGAAACCGTTGCCGTCGCCGATACCGAAGGCTGTTCGTTCGATGCCGGAGTGCGAAACGTCGGCAACTACATGATTGACCCGCCGTTACCCTCGGCGCGGGGAAGTCACCCGGCGACGCCCGGCGCGGGCTTCTACGGCAACCCCGCCGCCGGGGAATGTGTCGGAAAGAACGGTTGCCGCGCCATGCCCGCCGAGCGGCATCAGGGCATGGTAACGGTCGGCTTCGCGGACGGTCACGCGAAAGCCATGAAGCGAAGTCGCTTGGACGATTTCAACAACGATGGTACACCCGACAACGGCTACTTTAACGGCAAAGCCGACCCAACCAAACTCTAAATCGAACTTCTCAGGCGGTGCGGAAAGGCTGGAACCCTTTCCGCACCTAATCCTCCTGACCCGCTTAAAACGAAAGGCAGAAGAACTTAGGCAGTATACACGACATGCCTCGCCGCGAAACGTCCGGCGCGGCTTCACCTTGATCGAACTTTTGATGGTAATAGCGATA
>JACMIU010000575.1 GCA_014380985.1 Armatimonadota bacterium
CGCACGAGTTGCGTGGTCACGGCTACCGGGGCGGACGGCGCGACTCCTTGCGGTGCATAGAACATTCCGCCGAGAGCCTCGACCGCCGCCAGCCGAACTTTATCCACCGGACTGGTGGCGAGGAGCATCACTTTGCTTGCCGCCGGTCGCGCCGCCGCGCCGCACATTCCCAGCACTTTGAGCGGCACAATCGCCTCCACCGCGTTGGAACCGGACACGAACGGCATCAATTGCGCCACGATAACATCCGCGTGGGGCGGGGGCGTTTCGCGCTCAATCAAGTTGTACAAGGATACATACAAGCCGGGACGCTTCGCGGGATCGGCGAACAGCGCGGACAGCTGCGTCTTATACGCGGCGTCGGAAAGAGAAACGTCGGGGAGCAGCACGGGGGCGACGCGCATGGGGGGCGCGGTCGCTTCTTGCAAGGCGAAAACAGGGACGGGCGCGATAAGGGCAACGGGAACGGTGAGCATGGACAACCTCCGGGCGGTAAATATACCAATGTTATTCCGATTATACCAAACAAACCGGCGCAATGGGTAACACTTTGATTGTTTTACTTGTACATTTTTTCACACTAACCTTCGGGCGCGTGCCGCTCGCACTACGCCACGATTCGATTCCATGCGTCCTGCACTGTTTTTCCTCCCTACGCTACCGCCACGGCTTGCCAGTCTCCCGCCGATGCGTACAGCGACAGGTGCGCCGCATTGCCGGTCGCTACCGTGTATTCGTCCGTCGCCAAACCCCGCGCCCGTGCGTAGAGCAGTGCCTGCGCCGCGATAATCACGTCGCTATCAAGCGTATCCGGCGACGATAATCCGAACGTCCGCACCTACTGGTTTCCGCTTCCCGCAAATAACGAAAATAGTCATCAAACAGAGAACTTTGTGCTAAACTTCGCAATGATGAACGAAGCATCCAAGTCCTTGCCGGACGCGATACCGACGACCGACACGGTTGACGCGGCAAAAAGAGAGCGCGACCCGCATTGCGGACCCGTTTCCGAGGTTGCTTGGAGTGCCGATGCGGAAGCGCGAAAGCGGGGGCGTGTTGAGATATTCAACGCGACCCGACCGGATGGCAGAGACAAGTGGACGATGGACATCCGGCAATACGATCTGATGCGCGAACACATTCTGTGCATGATTGACGGGTTCGCGGGTGACGACGGCACGATTCGGTTAAGCGAGGTGGTGACGGCGGCGCAAGACCAGTTCGGTACACACGAACTGTTTCCCAAAGGGCGGGTGCGCAACTACTGTACGTTTACGAAAGTGGATATGGAGGCGCGTTGCGAAATCGAGCGAGTTCCCGGCAAAAGCCCGCAACGGATTCGGCGATGGGTAAACGATTAACCGTTCTATGCAACGTTACTTGTTCCTCCCCGCCGCCTTGCGAACCCGCGCTATCGCTTCTTCCGTGACCGCTTTCTCGAACGACCGGAATCCGGCGAGTTTGAAGCCGTGCTTCGCGGCGAGGCGTTGCGTTTCCTCGGCTTGCGCGACTGATACCGTTTTGCCCAAAGTAAACGATTCGTAGCGACCGTCTAAAGCGAGCATCATGGTTTCCGACATACACGCATATGCCGTGCGTTCGGGAAAGCCGAAGTGGAAGTTAAACTGTGGATCGCCGGGAACCGCTACCACGCCGCCCTCGATAACTAAAACGTCGTCGCGCTCTTTCGCCACGCGCACCGACACATCGCGGGGACGCGCCACGTCGCACACGACCGCGCCGGATTTCAAATGCTCCGGCAAAATCACCGCGTCCACCGCCGAGGTCACCGTGACAATCACGTCGGCGTTTCTCAAGCCAGTCGCTACGTCGGCGGAAATAGTGGTTTCGCAGTGCGGGGATAGTTCGCGCAGGGTCTGCGCTATCGGCTCCAACTTCGCCGCGTCGCGCCCGATAAGCACCATGCGCGGCACGTCCCGCGCCAGAAGCGTGGCGCACGTTTGTCCGATACTGCCCGCCGCCCCGACCACAGCGACCGTGGCTTCTGTGAGCGGCGTGTCCATCAGGAACGCTCCCCGCTTCGCGCCCTCCACGGCGGTTGCCACGGTGTACGAGTTGCCGGTTGTCACCGCAATCGGCAACCGTTTCGCAATCGTGATGCCGCCGTCTCCCGCAACCGACGTTAGCGCACCAAGCCCGATAATCTTTGCGCCCAAGTCCGCCGCGATCTCGCCGCATTGCACCAGCCGGTTGTACACTTCCTCGTGCGGCAGTCCGAGCAGTTGGCGCGGCGTGAGCGGGCAACCGATAAACCAGCCCTCGGCTTCCGCGCCGGTCGCCGATTTGATACCGGTGATATGCGACACCATTTTCGGGTGAATGCGCCGCGCCGCCTCCTCGACCAGAAAGTCGGGCAAAAACTTCACGAACGGATACTTGCGGGCGATGTCGCGCTTTGGCTCCATCGGGTGAATAATAAAGGCGAATCGTTCCATGCGTTTGTAGGATACCGCACCCGGCGCGGTTTGTGTCAGGTGTAATCACTGCATGACGTATCCCGACTTTACCATGCCGCTCGCCGTCAACAAGTTCGTCTTAACGCTTGATACGACCCGCGACCTATTTGCGCCGGTTGAAGAACGCAGTCCCAGCGATCACCTGCGCGAAACGCTCGTCTACAACGCCCCGCTTGCTTTCGCCATCTCGACGGAAAAGTGCGTTCCGAACTGCCCATCGCTCCCATCCTTCTCGAAGCGCGGCGAATGCGTGGTGCAATCCCCGGTGTTTGCAATAGTGGAAGCGAACAAAGAGGATGTCCCCGGCGGCTACGGGCAGTGTATGGCGACGATAGTCGGGGCGCAACGCTTCAACGCGCAGAACAACGAGCCGATTGAAACCGTGTACGGCGCGGTGACAAGCGGCGATGCGTGGAAGTTCCTTTCGCTTACCGGAACCGATGTTCGCGTTGACCGCGAAATCTACTACTTGGCGCAAATCGAGCGGCTTCTCGGCGTCCTGTGGCGCGTCACGGCGTGAGGCTTGCGAAAAAGTCAGCGCGAACGGCTTGAAATGTGCCATGTTTCAAAAAACGGTAAAATAACCGCGAAAGGAAAACACCATGCCACAAACGATCACCGCGCCGCCCGCGCCCGCCCTTCCGAATCTCATTAAATGGGATGCCGACAGTTACGAGAACCTGTATTCGATGGGGCTTTTAGAACATGGCAAGTACGAACTTCTTGAGGGAGACATTGTACAAAAAATGGCTATCAAAAACGCTCATGCACTCATTGTCACGCTATTATTTTCTTACTTGCTACGGTTTTGTACGCCCCGCACATTGCGTTCGGCGTTCACGCTCGCGGTCGGCGTTCGCAGTGAGCCGGAGCCGGATTTTGCTGTGCTGTTCACGGAATCGCCTACGCTCACCGAACGCGGCTATGTGCAACCGGACAATGTTCGCCTCGTTGTCGAGGTCGGCGATTCCACGGTGGCGAGCGATATTTCCACAAAATCCGCGATTTATGCCGGAGCGGGCATCCCGGAATACTGGGTGATTGATGTGACCGGGCGGCGTTTGCTGGTTCACACCGCGCCCGTCGCGGGCGCATATTCGTCCGTTCTGGAGTATGACGAAACCGAATCGGTTGCCCCGACATTTGCGCCGACCGAAACGACGCCGGTGTCCGCGCTGTTGTCCTAACGGTCTACAATGCTTCCACCGTCGGCATCCACTGAAGGCGCGAGAGCATTTCGCGGTAGCCGGGTTCGTCGAGCGGTTCACCATTATTCAGCGCGACAAACACACCCTCCATCACGTTAGTCCCCGGCGACCGACTGTTAAAGCGCGGCGTGGAGGTGACAAGAAGCCGGACGCCGCGCCGCTTGAGTTCGGCGCGGTCGCCGGATGTCGTGGTATTGGTGATAACGGTTTTGCCCGCGAGCGAGTTGTCGGCGTCGGGCAGGAATCGGCGGATTAGCAGAAAGTCTCCGGCGATAATATCCGCCCATTCGTACCAGTCGCCCCACTTCGGCGTGGTTTTCGTCTGCGCCGCGCCGGTCGGATAGAGCAGTTTGAACGGCAGTTGCGTCAGCACGGGCAGGAGAAGTTTCGCGGCGAACCGGTGCGCTTTCCAGTTTCGTATCGCTATCGGGACTTCGAGACTGAACATGAAATCGCCGAATGTGACCGCGCCGCCTTGTTCCACCAATGCTTCGCTCATGCCGAACCGATCCACGCCGCAGACCATCAGAGTTTTCGACGCGGCAAAATCTACCGTTTTTTGCGCCGCCAAGTGCCGGATGGTTTCGCGCTCCAGCGTGTTTTTGAGACCCGAACCGTCCACGATAGGGGTGCGTGTCACGCCCGCGATCAGCCGTTTCGCGTCGCGGAACTCGTAGCGTTTGCCGTCCGACCAGACGTAGCGATCAATCCCGCCGAGGCAAAGCGCGTCCGCCTTGCCATCCCATTCCCGCAGTAGCGCGTTGTAGCGGGCGTAATCGCCGTCGGTTCCGACGCGCCGGAGTGTGAACGCTTCGCCGAGAAACGTGGCTTCTTCGGCAAAATCGCGGGTGGACGAACCGAGCGACACGGAAACGACTTGTTTCACCGCGTCTGCACCGGAACTGCCGTGGTTTTGGCAAGCAGGATCTGCGTTTCGGCTGGTGTGGCGTAGCCGGGTTCGTCGTGCGTGACGTTCACCGACGCTGCCGCGCAACCAAAGCGGAGGGCTTCGGTTAAACCGTCACCCGCTTGAAGCCGCGCCAGCATCGCGCCGACCAGTGTTTGACCGCCCCCGGTCGGATTGAAGTGCGACACCACGGGAGCCTTGACCCGAACCGCGCCGGATTCCCCGACCAGCAACGCGCCGTCCTCGCCGAGTGTGACCACGATATTTCGGACGTTGTGTTTGTCGCGCAAAACGTTCGCCTCGCGCACAATCGCCGAGTCGTGGCTCAGGCTTTGGCTTAAGTGTCGCTGAAGCGATTTGTGCGACACACGCAGAAGAAACAAATCACCAACTTGCAGAGCCGTTTCGAGCGACAACCCTTTGACATCGGCGACGGTTTGCGCGTTCGTCGCTCGCGCTTCCTCAAGCGCGGATGCCAGCAAACCGCTTTCGTTGTCATCGCCGGAGACTAATAGGTAGTTCGCGCCGCCGATATGGCGCGACAGCGATTGCATCAACTTATCGTTTTCGGCGTCGGTGGTCGCCGGGACATTTTCGGGAATCAGCGTGACCACGCCCCCTATCTTATCGAGAAGCAGGAACGCGCCACGGGTTTCGCTTTTCGTGCGCGTGAGAACGTGCGGCACATCTTGGCGATCCAGCGCGTCCGCTAACAGTTCGCCGATGCGCCCGCCCGCGAAGCCGACGGCAAGCGTGTCCGCGCCCATCAGGCGTATCACGCTCGCGGCACGAAGCCCCGCGCCGCCCGCGAAGGTCGAAACGCGAAGCGGTTTTTGTGGTGCGCCCGGCACGAACTGCTCGGTCATGGCGACGCGCTCCAGCGCGGGGTAGGGGGCAAAAACAAGTATCATGGTAGCAAAATCAGTGTAGCCGCAACGGGGAAAGCCGTCAAGCCGACGGAACCGAACAAAGGGCAGGAAAAAAGTTTGCAAAAAAATAGCGTCATCCCCGATAATTTGGGTATACTGTGACTTGAGTAGGAATACCGGGCAAATCGGCAAGCGAAAATATGCCGCGAACCAGCAGGAACGTGGGGCGCGAAGCATCAGTGCCGTAAGGAATTAACAATGACAAAAAACTTTTGGTCTCGCCGCGGGGTTCGTGCGGCAGGTTCTCTCGCTATCGCCGCGGTGGTTTTAGGACAGTTGCCGCTCGGTGCACTCTTTAACGCCCCCGCCCTCGGACAATCGTCCGTCATCTACACCGACACCGGAACCGATGACTCCGGCGACTTCCTCGGCGTGTCCGGTCTCTCC
>JACMIU010000576.1 GCA_014380985.1 Armatimonadota bacterium
ACCCGCACCCGCCGCAATCGGTCTATTCTTTAGCGACGGGTAAGCCGTGCCGTCAATACCGGCACAACCGGAGTTATTCAGGTTGATTTCACCTGCCCCACCGGTGAACCGCTTCAGCGCGGGGGTCATCAAAAAGTCGGGAAGCCTTCGGTTGTCCAGTTCGTACTGCCGTGCCGCCGTCGAAAGTTGCTTCAGGTTCGTCATGCAGGACGTGCGCCGTGCGTTCTCCTGCACCGCGCCGAACACCGGGAAGATAATCGCCGCGAGAATCGCTATAATGGCGATCACGGTCAGCAGCTCGATTAATGTGAAACCGCGTTGTTGCAAACGGTTCTGTTGATTGGACTTCATTTCGATTCTACGGCTCCTAATTAAACGGGTTCGAGGCATCATGCACCTTCGAGTGGACGGTTTATACCCACTTTCAGCGCACAATACGGGTTCTGCTGTTTCAGACGGTAATTTCTTACCTGATGTTCCATTCTTTGTGTCGCCGCCCTTTTCACGGAAGTTGGGAAGGAAGTTGCGCCTTTTTGCCATAATAGTTAGTGAAGGGCGATTCAGCCATCAAATGGCAAGACGCTCCCAATGAAAATCGAAAAAACGTTTCGTCCTTTGGAGTTAACCGAAAATGCGCCGTATTCCTTCCCCTGCTTTGCTAATGTCTTTGTTCGCCTTGCTTGCCGTCGCCGCGCCACAGACGCGGGCGCAAGAGCCGACGCCCGCGCCCTCCCCCGCGCCGCCGACCACGCCGAAACCTGCAGAAGTTCCCGATCCGCTCACCGATTTGGAACGCGCTTCCGAATTAAAAGACAAACCGGAGTTTCAGCCAAGCGCGATAAAACCCAGCAAGCCTTTGTTCAACCCGGAAAAAGAAGCCCTGTTCACTGTGCCGAGCAACTACCGCAAGCCGGGACGCCTGAAAATCGGTGTGTTTTTCCCGCAGGACGGCGACCTGCGCGACGCCACCACGTCCACCTACATCGCGCTCGGCGGTTCGCTCGACCTTCCGGCACGCGGAACCACGCGCCCCTTTACGCCGGAGTTATTCCTCGATGCCGCGTTCGACGCGCCGCAGGACGGTAATAAAGCGTCGCTGATCGCGGGCGGCGTCGGCTTCCGTTTGTATCCCGGTGGAAAAATAGGCGACCGGGCACGGGCACTAAACAATCCGCGCTTTTTCGTCGGCGCGGGCGTCGGCGCGTACTTCCTGAACTACGAAATCAACAACGTCAAAAACGACGGCGTGAAAATCGGCGGCAAAGCGTTCCTCGGCTTCGACTTCGTGGAAGATTGGAGCATCGAAGCATCGTACACGGCGGTCGGCGAACTCGACAATGTCTCGTTCGGCGGCGCGTCGGTCTTGCTCGGCTACCGGTTCTGACGCGATTAAGCGAAACGCCGCGTGTCACCGTCCCGCACGGTGACACCGCGCTTGTCCCAATACTCCAGTAGCGCGATCACGATTCGCCGGGACGCGCCGGTCGCGTCGCGCACCGCGCCAATCGTGAACGGTTTATCAGCCGCCATATCGCTCACGGCGACTTCCGCCGCCGTGACCGACTCGGTGGCAACGTATAAATCGGGCGACAATCGCGTTAGTTCGCCGCGCTCGCACAGGGCGTCGAGCAGGGCGGGAACGGGAACGTCACGCGGGTAATGCGCTTGAAAGTTGCCGTGCCACGGCGGGTCGGTCAGCCCGCCGCCGACAAACACCGGCACGATTTTTTCCGCCGCGTCCTCCCATTTCGGCGGCAGAACAATGGCGAAACCGGGGAGCGTCACCCCGGCAGGCGTTCGCGCCAGAACGCCGCGTTCGGCAAGGCGGTTAAACAGCGCGTCGCCCTCGCGCACCGTGGCGGCTTTCTGCAACGCGGCGCGAAGGTCGCCGTAGGATAGCGCGGCTTTGTAGGGGCTTCGCCGGTGAAATGTTTCCAGCGTTTTCGTCGCCGTGGCAACCAGCCGGTTCCACGCCGCCCCCGACACCCACGCGCTTCCCGACACGGCAGTAACCTGCCCCGCGTCCGCGAGCGACGCCAGCGCGGCAAGCACCGCCGCTTCGGGCAGGTTCGTTTGCGCGGCGAGTTCCGATGTGGAACGGTCGGTGTGCGCTTCGCCAAGCGCGGCGAGAACGGCTTCGGTGATTTCCATAGTTTTTGTTGTACCGCGTTTTGATGCATCCATCCCCGGCTTCCACCGGACAATACCCTTGTATTTTCCTCCATTGAATCACGTGAGTCAGCGGATGAATCCGCCGACCGGATCGCCGGACTTATCGAAACTAAAGGAAACCGGCGCAGGAGGAGGCGAAAAATGCTACACTATCGGCGACAATGAATGATGGAACGATTTTTCCCGCCGCGCCGTGGAACCCACCGCGCCCCCTGACCCGCGCCCGCGTGGATTCCGGCAAACTGTATGAGCGCGAACCGAGCGTGATGCGGCAAATCGCCCACTTTTGCGCCCTGCCGGACAGGGTGCGTTGTTCGGCGTTGTGCGCCCCCGTTGCCCTCGGCGACGTGAACCGACCGAAAGAAGAAACGCTGGTATACTTCGTGCGCGAGTACGACCGGCGCGGACAGCAAACGGCGGCGTGGGACTTGCTCGAAGCCCTTGTTTCGCGGTTGTCGGGGCATATCAAGCGCGAACTGAGTAAATGGCGACTACCGCAAGCCGAGCAGGACGAGTGCGCCGAAGCACTGATTACGCAACTCTACGAGCGTGTTTTGTCGCATGAGCCGAGCGAGGAGTTTTGGGAGGTACGCTTTTGGGTGTGCCTCGACCGACGCCTTCACGCGCTTGCCGAGAAACTACAACGCGTTCGTGACCGCGAACTCCGCCCCGCCGATGATTTTGGCGATGACAGCACTGACACCACGCACGGCTCCGAAGGCGTCTTCGCCCGCCTCGCCGACTCGGACGCTTCGCCGGAAACGATGGTGCTGCGAAAAGAATTACTTTCGCGCCTTTCCGGTTTGGAAGCACAGAGCGTATTTCTAAAATATATCGAAAGAATGCCGGAAGAGTCGGGGGACGCGGACAGGGTGACAATCGCCACCGTGTTAGGTGTCACCGGGCGCACGGTTCGCAACTATTTGCGACGCGCCGAAAAGAAACTGCTCGCGCCCGACGCTTGACGAGTTTTAGAACAGCGAAAATATGAATCCCAATCCTACTTTAGATGCACAGAACGACGACGCGCTTTTGACCGCGTTCGCGCAAGATGTTGAAACCGCTGCGGCGACCGTCGCCGATTGGAGCCGCCGTTATCCCACTCTCGGCGGCGACTTCGCCCGCGTTGCTACCGATACATTCGCCGGTGCGACGCCCGAAGTCGCGCCCGACGACCGGTTGCAAGCCGTTTTAATGAACGCCCTGCGAAAGCAAAAGGGCGCGTACCTCGGCGCGTCGGCAATCGTGTCGCTCGTGGACAAGGAACGCGGCATCACGGCGGCGCGAATCGCACAGACTATCGCGCTTCCCCTGCCGTATGTCGCCAAACTCAACCAGCGATTGTTTCGGATAGCCACCCTCCCGGCACGGCTCCTTGAACGCCTCGCCGATGCGGTAGAGCGAAGCGTCGAGGACGTGACCGCGTACCTGTCGCAACCGCCCACCCTTGCTCGCGGCGCGGCGTACCGCTCCGACGACGCCCCCACCGTGGCGGACGCCGAGGATTTCGTCGCCGCACTTCGCGCCGACGAGAGTGTTTCGCCCGAAACGCGGGATTTATACCGCGAAAACGAATAACCGCCCACACCATCGGGGGCGCGGGGCGCGGTATAATACGCCCAAGGCTAAAATTATGGCAGTCACGCAAAAACAGGTACGGCAGTTTCTTCTCGTCGGCGGCGGCATTTTCGCTATCACGATGGCGTATGGGAGCGGAATGCGGGCGCAAGTGCCGAAACTCAAGCAGGCACACAAAGACTTCACCGTCTACCGGCAGGAAGCGCGAATCGGGCAACTCGCCGTGCGCGGGCAACAAGTGCTGGTGCATCAGTTAGAAGCGCGGCGACTTCTTGATGTCGCCGAAACCGCACGGGAACGCGGTGATCCCGGCGCGGCACAAGCCGCCATCGCCGAAGCGATAACCCGTCTCGAAACCGCGCAAGCCGCCGACGCCGCTACCGGGCTGGACTTTGCCCGCGTCATCGCCGACCTGAAAGAGGTGTCGTCGCCCGATGTAGACACCACGAAATCCCTGCGCGATGTTGCCGCTACGATGGACGCACAGTTCAAGGAAAGTAACACGCTTCCCGCCCCAGATGCTCTCGCGCCGATCACGATTGACCGCCCAACGGACAACGAAAAGCCGACGCTCGGCAACGACGTGACACGGGTGAAATAGAAAACGATGCGTAGCGACTCGTTCAAACGCTTGGCGGCGGTCGTTTTTTGCGCGGCGGTTCTCGCGGGGGGCTACTACGGCATCAAGGCGATTCTCGCGCCGCAACGCTTCGGGCAGGGCGATAACATCGGCGCACCCGGCTTGCCGCCCGGCGTCGGGCTTCGCGTAGACCGCTTGTCGTTTACCGGCTACGACGCGCAAAACCGTCCCGTTTACAAACTCCGCGCCGACGTGGTAGACGCCGGTTCCGACCGGATGCGCGTTGAAGCGCGGGGCAATGTCGAAGCCGAACTTTTGGACGCCGCGACGGGGAAACGCCGCGCCTTCGTTGTCGCCCCGAACGCCGTGTTTTCCCGCGCCTCGAACACGCTTCAAGTCGGCGGCAAAATCGTGGCACGGTTCCCCGGTGACAAAACCGCCACCGATATTCGCGTGAACGCCGAAACGCTCCTTTGGAACGTCGGCACGAAACAGGTACTTTGCTCCGGCGCGGTGCATCTCGATTTGCCGAACGCTTCCGGCACGGCGGACGGGCGCAACGTTTCGGTAAACTTAGAAACCCGCGTTTGGACGGCGGAACGGCTTCGCGGGGAGTTTGTTATACAAACCGGTGCCGGGGAAAATCCGCCTGCGTTCGTTCCCGCCCTGCCGAAGTTCTAACTTTCGCGCCCGCATTCGCCGTGGTACGATAGACGCATTATGAAGTTTGAAACACTCGCTATTCATGCCGGACAAGGTCCCGACCCCGCCCACGGCGCGGTGATGACACCGATTTATCAAGTCTCCACGTTCGCATTTCAAGACTACAACAAGCCGGGAATATACGACTACACGCGCTCCGGCAACCCGACCCGCGCCGCGCTGGAAACGTGCCTCGCCGCACTCGAAAACGGCACGCACGGCTACGCTTTTGCGACCGGTATGGCGGCGACCGCGACGATTCTTTCGATGTTCAACGCGGGCGATCACCTTCTGGTGCATGGCGACCTGTACGGTGGAACCTACCGCCTGTTGGTGTCGGTGTTGGCGACCAAAGGCATTGCTGTTGAGTTTGTGGATATGCAGAACTTGGACGTCCTACGGGAACGTATTCGCCCCGGCATCACCAAAGGCATCTGGACGGAAACGCCGACCAACCCGCTGATGAACCTGCTCGACCTGTCGGCAATCGCCGAAATCGCGCAGAGCGCGGGCGTGATTACGTTCTGCGACAACACGTTTTTGTCGCCGTATTTCCAAAAGCCGCTCGACCTCGGTATTGATGTCGTGATGCACTCGACCACGAAGTATATCAACGGTCACTCGGACGTGGTAGCGGGCGCGGCAATCACGAAGAACGCCGAAATCGGCGCGAAAATCGGAATGCTACAAAACGCGATGGGAACCGCGCAAGCCCCGTTCGACTGCTTTTTGACCCTGCGCGGCATCAAAACGCTGGCGATTCGCATGGAAGCGCACAACAAAAACGCGCTCGCTTTGGCGCACTGGTTGTCCGAACACCCCGCCGTGGCGACCGTGCTACACCCCGGCTTGCCGTCGCACCCCGACCACGCCCTCGCGCTCCGACAAATGACCGGCTTTGGCGGCACGTTCTCGTTCCGCTTCAAAGACCCGCGTCTTGCGGAAACGGTGCTAACGAAACCAAAACTGTTTGTGCTGGCGGAATCGCTCGGCGGCGTCGAATCGCTGATCGAGCAGCCGTGGACGATGACGCACCTTTCGATGCCGGAAGACGTTCGCGTCGCGCTTGGCATCACGCCGGACTTGATTCGCGTGTCCGTAGGTATCGAGCATATTGACGATTTAATCGCCGACTTAGACCAAGCATTCGCGTAAGGCGCGGGGCGACACGAAAAAGGGCGCGAACCGGATACCCGGTTCGCGCCCTTTTTGTGTATCGTTTACGCTACTTGTTGCGGCGGCGAAGCACGATTGCGCCCAAGCCAAGCATCGGCGCGGCGAACAGTGCGAGGCTTCCGGCTTCCGGCACGACCGCCGTACCGACGGGAGCCGCGTTGATTTGAATGTTATCCAACCGGTTGTTGCCCGTGCCGGTGGTTCCGGTCGCGCCGCTAAAAGTCAGGCGAAACGTGGTGTTGGGGCTGGTGGCGACGCCCACTATGCCCGATAGATCAAAGGTGCGAAGCGAGCCGGTGTAGTTGCCCACCGGGGTATACGCCGCGCCGAGGTTGACAAACGCGCCGCCGCTAAGCGAATACGCGAACTGCACACTGTTGAAGCCCGTGCCGGAGCGTCGGTGCGCGACCGATACCGAAAGGTTCTCGTAGCCGAGGGTAGGCTCTCCGAACGATAGGGAATCGCCGTTGTTCGCGTTGCCCGCGCCGACGCCACCGGTCAGCCCCAAATCTTGGCTAT
>JACMIU010000577.1 GCA_014380985.1 Armatimonadota bacterium
AATCAATAGCGGTTCCGCCGCTGAATCGTACTGCGCGTCGGTCGCCACGAGCGTTAACCGACGAACCGACGATAACGCCGCTTGCGGAAATGCCCCGCGCTTCGCTGAAATTACTCTCATCAAGGGTTCCGAGCGCGGTTCTCGTGTCGTTTATCCACGAGAACGCTCCGCGGTCGCTGGAGGAGTTGATTTCGGATCTGCCGACAATCGTTCCCGAATCGTTCACCGCGTAAGCAACACTGTTCGCGCCGCCGAGCGTACCGAGCGATTGCATTCCGCCCCCCGATGTCCACCGGAACGCTTCCGTGCCACCGACCGCTCCCGCCTGTCCGACAATCACGCCGGAAGCGTTGATGCCGTAGGCGGTCGCGGTCGCGGTTCCATTGAGGTCGCCGAGGGATTGCATTCCGTCGCCTTGCTTGTAGCGAAACGCTTGCGACGCGCCGCCCGCATCGGTGTAGAACCCGGCGACTTCGCCGCTGCTGTTGAGGGCGTTCGCGCCCGCCGGGTACGTGCCGAGAGTTCCGAGGTCAAGCACCTGCGCGGATACAGTCGCGGCGAGCGTGGGAAGGAGTGATAAAGCGGCAATAATTCGTCGGTGGAGCGTGCTGATGCGCATGAGAAAACTTTCTTTTGTCGGTGCGGGAGCAAAACCGTAGGGAAAAAGGTCTTGCCCCCGCTTATCCATTAATCGAAGCCGAGCAGTACGCCGGTTTTGGCATCGAGGCGAACGGTGGACGCGCCGGACGGGGCTTTGTTATCGCCGTCGCCGCTCCACACGCCGCTAAACGAACCCGTATAGGTGATCGTATCGCCGCTTTGCATGGACTTCGCGCTTCCCGCACCACGGTTCGCCGCATACGGCAGAACCGTGGCAACCTTGCCGGTTGCGGCATCGAACGACACCACTACGCCGGTGGTTCCGGTCGGTAGCGTGACGGGAACCACGGTAGCAACAGTCGGCGCGGCGGTAGCGAACTCATTGTAGAACTTGAGGCTACCGAGCGAATCGCTTGCCGTCACGGTAAACACAAGGTTGGATGCCGTAGTGTCGGCAAGCGTTTGCGCGGCGACACGCAGGTTGGCACGGTTTGCGACGGCGGCAGAATCGAAAGTGACTACGCTGGTTGTCGTCGCGCCCTTTTGACCAAGCAGGAAGCCACCACCCGCCGTGCCGAACGCCCCATCTGTACCGAGAAGCTTGCTGGTCGCGTATCCGAACGTGCCGAACGAAGACTTTACGGAAGTAAAATCATCAGCGCTATTGGTTGTCAGGCGGACTAAACCGGAGCCACTGGTATTCATGCTGTAGATTTCATAGTTACCATCACGAATGCTACTAAAGATGATTTTGTTGCCATCGGGAGAGTATGAAGGATAAAGATCACCTCCCGCGCTGTTGGTTAAGCGGGTTGGATTCGTACCGTCCGAGTTCATGCTGTAGATTTCATAGTTGCCATCACGAGAGCTACTGAAGACGATTTTGTTGCCATCGGGAGAGTACGAAGGAAAATCATCATCTGTCGCACTGTTGGTTAAGCGGATTTGACTCGTGCCGTCCGAGTTCATGCTGTAGATTTCATAGTTGCCATCACGAATGCTATTAAAGAC
>JACMIU010000578.1 GCA_014380985.1 Armatimonadota bacterium
CGCTGCGGTTCAATCCTTTAATGACGCATTGCTCACCGCAATGAACGAACGAGTAGGCGAAGTTATGAATGGTGGACTTTCTCTCAAAATAGACATTGACATAGAAGGATTACATAAAGATCAAGCGAATAGAACAGCGTGGCTGAAATATTATTCATCGTACCGCGAGGAAGATGTTGACTGGAATGCGACCCGCTCTGCAATTGATACAATTTCCGAGGAGTTGCGAAGGTAAATTATGCCGCTTTTAGTTCTCGCTACGCGCAACGCGCACAAGGTCGCTGAAATGCAGACGATGCTCGCGGGCGTTCCCGTGACGCTAGTGGGGGCGGGGGACTTTCCCAACGCGCCCGAACCGGAGGAAACCGGTGCGACGTTCGCGGAGAACGCCCGCATCAAGGCGGTTGCCGTGGCACGGGCAACCGGAGAGTACGCGCTTGCCGACGATTCTGGTATCTGCATAGACGCGCTCGGCGGGCGTCCCGGCGTGTTTTCGGCGCGGTGGGCTGGCGCGGGTTCCGGCGCGAACGAATGGATTGCGAAAACCTTAGCCGAACTTAACGGTGTGCCGGACGAAAAGCGCACCGCCCGGTATGTCGCCGCGCTTGCCGTCGCCGCACCGAACGGCGCGATTGTCGCCGAATCGGAAGGGGTTTTTGAGGGGCGAATCGCGCTTGCCCCGCGGGGCGCGGGCGGTTTCGGCTACGATCCCATTTTTCTGCCCGCGCCGGAGTTCGACCGAACCGCCGCCGAAATGCCGCCGGATGAAAAACACGAACGCTCGCACCGGGGCGTTGCCGTCCGCCGCATCCTTCCCGCGTTGCACACGCTGTTTCCCCGCGATACCCTGTAAGCCATGAGTGAACCAAAGCCGCTCGCCGGGAAGCGCGTTTGTCTTGACCCCGGTCATCCGTCCGAAGTGGGCATGGGAACACGGGGGCGCGTTTTAACCGAAGTCGGGGTGGCGTGGACAATCGCGCTACGGGTGGGCGGGCTTCTTCTGGAGCGCGGCGCGGTGGTGCAACTGACCAAATCCGCCGAGCGCGAAAACGTCGTCAATCAGAAACGCGCCGATATTGCCAACCGCTTCCGCGCCGATTTACTACTTCGCTTTCACTGCGACGCCGCCGCCGGGCGCGGCGTCGCCACCTATTACCCCGACCGGCAGGGCAAAACCAAGCGCGGCGTGACCGGTCCCGCGCCCGCCGTTTTAGCGGTAACCAAGCGAATCGCGCCGACGTTCCACCGGGCGTTGATACGCTCCCTCGCCGGAACCACGATGCGCGACCGGGGATTGAAAACCGATATGGCAACCGCGATTGGGGCGATGCAGGGTGCGTTGACCGGCTCGATTTTCTCGCAGGTTCCCGTGCTTTTGGTCGAAATGGCGGTGCTGACAAACGCGCAGGACGAAGCGTTTTTGCGCGACCCGAAGGGGCATGAGCGAATGGCAATCGCCCTCGCGGACGCGGCACAGGCGGCACTGACCGCGTGACCCGGTATGACCCGCGCACGGTTCGCACATGGGCGCAAATTAACGTCGCCGCACTTTCCGCGAACGTGCAAGCCCTGACGCAAGCGGTCGCGCCGGATGAACTGATGGCGATTGTGAAAGCGGACGCCTACGGACACGGCGCGGTTCCGGTAGCGCGGGTATGCTACCAAAACGGCGTTGGGCATTTCGGCGTCGCCACCGTTGACGAAGCGTTGACGCTTCGCAAAGCCGGGGTGCGCGGCGACATTTACTTGTTGTCGGCGTTCCATTTGCCGGAAGCCGAAGCACTGGTGCGCGGCGACATTATCCCGATGCTTTCGTCACGGGCGCATTTCGTTGCAATCGCCGCCGCCGCGACAAACGCCCCGCTTCCCGTTCGCGCTTTTCTCGTGGTGGATAGCGGCATGGGGCGCGAGGGGATGTTGCCGGAGGAAGCACGAAGCGTTTGGAACGCCGCGCAAAGGGGCGGGCAAAACGCGGTGCTGACCGGAATCGCGTCGCACCTGTCCTGCGCCGACGATAGCGAGGGAGAGGGAACCACGGCGACGCGGGCGCAAACGCAAGCCTTCGCCGCGTTCGTGCGCGGCGTCGCCGAAACGTTCCCCGGCACGGACGACAGGCGCGGGAACGCGGGCGTGTGGCTAACGGCGTTCAATTCGCCGGGCACACTGCGGCAAGCCGAGTGGGAACCGATTCCGTCCGACCTGCCTGGTGTGCGCGGCGTTCTCCACCGCGCCGGGTTATCGCTTTATGGAATCGAACCGTTCGCAGGCGCGTTCGCCGCGTTGCCCGACCTGCGGCAAACCCTGACGTGGCAGGCGCGAATCGTGTTAATCCGCGATTTGCCGCAAGGCGCGACGGTCGGCTATGGGCGAACGCACACGCTTGCTCGTCCGTCCCGAATCGCCACCGTCGCCTGTGGCTACGGGGACGGCTACCCGCGCCGATTGTCGAATCGCGGCATGGTGCGACTGCGCGATCAAACCCTGCCTATCGTCGGGCGCGTTTCGATGGATCAAATGCAGGTGGATGTATCCGATGCCGCGAAGCCCGCCAAACTCGGTGATACGGTAACGCTTCTCGGCGACGGTTTGCCAGTGCTTTCCTTCGCGGATTCTATCGGGGCGACCGCGCACGAGCCAACCTGCTACTTGACAAACCGGGTTCCACGATTGTATACCGATATACCAACCGTGCCACTCCCGCCCCGATAAGAAAGTAACGCTTATGCCGTCGTTCGCTGTTAGTGTTTCGCCCGTCGCCTCGCTCGTGCCGCCGCGCCAAAGTGATGTGCGCGAAACGCCCGCCCTGCCGGATACGGTTTTGACGCCCTTGTCGCCGGAAGTCGCCGCGATGCTCGCGCAGGTGATGACCGGAACCATCGGCATCCCCGACGACGCGCCGATAGTTCCGATACTGCCGACGCCGGACACGCCGCCCACGCCCCCGGCTACCGTTCCCGCACCGGTCAAAGCGTCATACCACACGCGAATCCGCGAAATACCGAGCGAAGAACGCCCCCGCGAACGCCTGATTCAGTACGGCGCGGATGTGCTTTCGACCTCGGAACTGCTCGCCATCCTGCTTCGCACCGGCACGGAAAAGTACAGCGCGGTCGGACTGGGCGATCATTTGCTGGCGTCGTTTGAGGGGATGCGCGGCGTGGCGCGGGCGAGCATCGAGGAACTGAGCAAAATACACGGTGTCGGGGCGGCGAAAGCGGCGCAGATCAAAGCCGCTATCGAGTTCGGGCGGCGACTGGTGGCGGCGTCGCCGGACGAACGCCCGAAAGTCGGCTCGCCCCGCGACGTGTACAACCTGCTCGGTCCGTCGCTCCGCGAGGAAAAGCGCGAGCATTTCGTCGCCATCTTGTTAGACACGAAAAACGGTGTGCTACGAACGAAAACCGTCAGCGTCGGTGATTTATCGTCGTCGGTGGTGCATCCGCGGGAAGTGTTCGCGGAGGCGATTCGGCACAGCGCGGCGAGCATTATTATCGCGCACAACCACCCGTCCGGCGACCCGACCCCGTCGCCCGAAGATATTGCCGTGACGCGAAGGCTTCAGGAAGGCGGCGAGATATTGGGAATTGACGTGTTAGACCACATTGTTTTGGGCGACAATCGCTTCGTTTCGCTCAAAGAAAAGGGCTTGATGTGATGACAAGGCTCCGGGGCGAACGGGTCGCATAACCATTCGTGCGAAAGATTCGCAAAAATAATCGAACCGGTGCGAAAAATGGGTTGAATGTGTGGCAAGCGTGGTAGAGTAGTCTCTATATTTAGGAAGGGTAAGCCTTTATGCAAAATCGTTTCGTGAAAAAAGTGAAAACGAAAACGGGTGAGTTCGTCATTCTCATCGAGACGGGCAAGGTGGATTTGAAGCGGCTTCCGTGGGATCGCCCCTACAGTGTGCCGGGAATAATCCATGGTCGCATGGTGTACGGTGCTATGCCTCCTACGGAGAGTCAGCGAGATACCATCCGGTCTGTGATAAAACGGTTCGAGGTTCGGTTCAACGGGCGATTGATTCCCATTGACGAAAAATATTGGAAGTATATCTTCATGGATGCCAAGATAGAGTCTTACGGTCCCCTTGGCGATTTTGCAGGAAATTTTCTTTGCATGTATGATCGTTACAGTGACATCATTCTGATACTCTTGACCGGAGGCGATGGTGGTTGTGGCTTTGGTGTCGCTATGCACATCAGCCCTAAGGGATTACAGGGTTTCTTTGAGGAAGAACCGGTCTGACAAACAGATAGATGTTGCGCCACCGTCACGTTCGGGAAACGGTTCCGGCACGAACGTCAAAAGGGCTTGATGTAGCGCACGGTTTATGCTCGCCGCACCGTGGGCAAAATAGCGGCATGAACCGCGAAGCCGAACTGACCAACGAACACATCAAAGCGAACCGCGAAGCCGCGAAGACAGCCGGACTGCGCTATGTGACCGACACCGCACCCGGCATTCGGCGCGAAGGCGACGCCGACACTGGCTTCCGATACCTCAATTCCGACGGCTCCGAAGTCACCGACGAAAAGACGCTTGGGCGCATCAAATCTATCGCGTTTCCCCCGGCTTATACCGACACGTGGTTTTGCCGTACTGCGAACGGGCATTTGCAAGCGACGGGGCGCGACGCGAAGCACCGCAAGCAATTTCGTTATCACCCGAAATGGCGGCAGGTGCGCGATGAAAACAAATTCGACCGCATGATGGCATTCGGCGATGCTCTGTCAACCATTCGCGCCCGCGTCGCCGAAGACTTGACGCGGCGCGGACTGCCCCGCGAGAAGGTGCTGGCAACCGTGGTGCAACTGCTCGAAACCACCCGTATCCGCGTCGGCAACGAGAAGTATGCCCACACCAACCAGCACTACGGCTTGACCACGCTACGCGGCGAGCACGTCCGGGTGCGCGGCGAGCAGATAACGTTTTCGTTTATCGGCAAAGCGGGAGTGCGGCACAAGCTCGCCGTCAATAATCGCAAGTTGGCGCGAATCGTCAAGGGACTGCACGATTTACCGGGGCAGGAACTGTTTGAGTATGTGGATGCGGAAACCGGCAGCATTCATCCGGTTCACTCGGACGACGTGAACGAGTACCTACAGGAAATCAGCGGCAATGGCGCAGTTCCTGCGCCAGCGTTCACGGCGAAAGACTTCCGCACGTGGGCGGGAACGGTGCAGTGCGCGATGGAACTTGCCGCCTTCGAGACGGTGGACACGCAAAAAGCGGTCGAGGCGAATGTGAAGGTAGCGATTGCGAAAGTAGCGGCGACGCTTGGCAACACGCCCGCAGTTTGTAAGCAGTGCTACATTCACCCGGCGATACTGACGGCGTACACCGAAGCCGGTCTGCCCGACGCTCTGCGCTCCGTACCGGGGAAAAGCGGCGAAACGCCCGACATTTTGCTTCCCGAAGAGCAAGCCGTGATGCGCTATTTACGGGCGCAAAAAAATAATTAAAAAATTATTTTTTTATCACAAGTGTTTGGCACGGGTTGTGCAAGGTAAGGGATTGCACGAGAAACACCATGACTCGCCCGGCTTGTGAACCTAACGGTTTACGCCGGGCATTTTTTTGTCGCGGTCATTTTGGCAAAAGCGCGGCGATTCGCGTCAGGGCGTCCATAGCACCAAGCGGAAGCGGGGCGCATTTGCCCGCGCCCGGTGGCACGCAGTCACGCGGGTTGATCCGAACCAGAACCGCTTCCATGACCTGTGCCATCCGTTCGGCTAAAAGGCGCACGGTGGGAATATCGCGCCCCGCCCCGATTTCGATAACCGCAAGGTTGCCGCGATTGTCTCTGACTTCTTGCAACCACGATTCGAGTTCCGCCTCCTGTTCGCTCGACCGGGCGTGTTGCCAGCCCCAATCGTTAAACATCAGCACGTTCGGGCGGGCGATTTGTCCGCAGTTCGGGCAATGTGGAAGGGGAGCGGTCGCCGTGCAGGTGCGCTCGTCCACAATAACGCTTTCGGCGTCCGCGCTCCAAATCTCCGGCGAACAGTTGTATAAGCACTGCAGATGGTGGAGCGAACCGTGGCACTCGGCGATTCGCGCCGGGTCGAAACCCGCTTTTTGAAACTGCCCGTCCACGTTCGATGTGAACACAAACCCGCCGAACGGTTTCGCGTCCGCCCACCGCTTAAGAAGCGCGAAGCCCTCGTGCGGTACGGTGGCGCGGTACAGATTGAGCCGATGCCCGTAGAAACCCCACGCAAGTGCCGGATGGGTGTGGAAACGATCCGGAGTCGCAATATCGGTGAACGCGATACCGGCGTCCGCGAGCGGAGGGTACGCCTTCCAAAATCCCGCATTACCGCGAAAGTCGGGCAAGCCGGAATCCACACCGATACCCGCTCCGGCGCAAATCAGTAGCGCATCGGCGTCGCAGATGGCATTGGCGGCATCAGCAAGTTCTTGAGTCATACGGAGTTTAATCGCTTTCTTCGGCAGGGTATATTCACCTCGTAAGGACAGCAACGAAATGAAGCATCACTTTATAGCCGGAATCGTCGTTTTTGCTACAACCATTGGCGCGGCAAACGCGCAGGATTTTGACTACGGAGTTGCGAACGCACAGGCAACACAAAACGCTTACATGACCAGCCATATTAACGGTTTGGTCATCAAGGGCATGGTAGAGCGCGGTAGCAAGTCGGGCACAAGCAAGCGTCCGGTTGTTTCCAAAGGTGCTACAGCCACGCGATCTGTTGCCACTATCTATACGCCGTCGCCAAGCGTCACGAAAAGCGTTAGCGATTCGCTGGTAGCCCGTCTGGAGAAAACGTCTCCCGAACAAGCACAGTCGCTTCAACGAGCGTTGGCGAAATACAACTTCGTCACGATTTGGAGCGCTCTGGTCGCGCCCTACGGTTTGAAGAC
This sequence comes from Armatimonadota bacterium, assembly GCA_014380985.1. GTDB lineage: Bacteria > Armatimonadota > Armatimonadia > Armatimonadales > Armatimonadaceae > JACMIU01. The sequence goes on from JACMIU010000578.1 coordinate 6,889, forward strand.
GAACGATGCCGCCGACGCTTTGACTTCGATTTTAGTATGGTCATGGACGATGGCGAATGGCGCACCGAACCCTACCACGACGCAAACGCTCGGTGTCCGCCGTGATGTCGCGCAGATTCTGTCGCACAACGCCGCATTTTCGCGCATGAACGCCGCGCAGAAACAAACATTCGCCGAAAGCATCATGCTCAACTATGTTTGCATGAACGGCGCGGCGCAAACGGCGACCAAAAGCGGCGACGCGACAAAAATAAAAGCCATCGGCGATGACGCGCAGAAGAACATTCAGAATGGGTTCGGTTTGAATCTTCGCCGTCTCGCCTTAACGAACAATGGGTTCGTTCAGCAGTAAACAGTGCGGCTCCGGCATCCAGACCAAGCAGTCAATATACATTTGCCGCTTGGTGTAGGTATCGCTTTAATGGCGCAGTAACAAACCAACTCAAAGAAACAAGGACGGTTTCAAAAACAAATAGTCAAAGTTCGGCACTTCGACGCCGTGTTGCTGTAGCCGAGCAATTATTTGTCCCCGGTGGTAGTTTTCGTGATTGAGAATGTGAAAGAAACATCGGCGACCGAGAGTGTTGTTCCGGCATGCGGTGCGGCGAACGCGATCGTGAAAACGCGGGCATAATCGCTGTCTGTCAAAGTTGCCCGGTAGGCATTGGTTTGAGCGCGGATTGCGTCCCAGTCCGTGAACAGTTCCACTATCGTTTCGGCGGATCGACTCTCGTAACTCACCGGCACGGCAACGTTTTGCAGACGCACGAGCATTAGCCGTTCCTCCGCCCCGATGCAATGTGCCAGCAGTTTTCGGATGCTATCATACGGCGATGTGGTGACGAACGGCTCCGCGAACAACGTTTCGTGCCGCGATAATTCGGCTTGTACTTGTTCGCGGCAATTGTCCGAGTAAGCAAAAAGTGTATCAAAGTCAGTGGCGGTCATCGAATATCCTTGAATATTCAGCAACAACGATCTTGGCGTTGCCGCTTTTCGGTACTCTACCCCGCCTTCACCGCGTGCGGACTGCTGGAAAAGAACTTCTGCAACGCAGGCCAAACATCCTCTTTGTCGTTGATCTTCACGCAGACCATGCGCTTATCGTTCTGAAAAGCATCCTCGTATGCCTGACCGAGCGGCGCGAATCCGAACGTGCTGTGCCATGTGTCAGAACCGATTTCGCCGTAGCCGATCAGGTTCACGAACTTGAGCATTCGGCGCACTAATTCCACACACTCTTGGTCGCCCCAGTTGTAGCCGTCCGAGAACAGGAACGGGTAGATATTCCACTCGCGGGGGTTGTACCGCTTGTTGATAATATCTAAGGCAAGAGCGTAGGCGGACGACATCCGGGTTCCGCCCGATTCGCCGAGCGAGAAAAAGGCGTTTTCCGACACTTCCTTCGCTTCGGTATGGCACGTGATAAAGACGATTTCGCAACTCGTATACTTCGTTCGCAGGAAGCGGAGCATCCAAAAATAAAATGAGCGGCAGATATAAGCCTCGAACTCGCCCATCGAGCCGGAAACGTCGCGCATGGCGAAAATCACCGCGTTACGCTGTGGCTCGGTGACTATTTCCCACGACTTGAACCGTTTATCATCCTCTTGGATGACGAGTTTGCCGCCGTCACCGTCGCGGGCTTGGCGGCGCATCGCCTGCAAAATCGTGCGCTTGCGGTCAAGGTTCCCGGCAAGACCGCGCTTCGTGATCGTGTTGAAATCCATCACTTCGCTCGGAACCTGCTTCGCCCCCTTGTCCTCCATGTGCGGCAGTTGCAGATCGGCGAACACCATTTCGGCAAGTTCGTCAATCGTGAACTCGGCTTCGTAGAAGTCCACTCCCGGCTCCTGCCCGGCTTCTTTGCCCGAACCTTCGCCCTCGCCGGGCATCGGTTGGCGGGCGATCACGTCGCCTTGCGAAGAGCCGCCCTGTCCCTGCCCGACGCGCTTCTGGTCGTTGGGATCGAAGCGAATACGCGGCAATTCGAGACCGCGCACCGGCACCTTGATGATTTTGTTTTTATCGGCGGTGATAATATCCTCGTTAGCCACCACGTCACCGAGCGACTTTTTGATGACCTCGCGCACCTTTTCGTTGTGGCGGGCGCGGTCGCGCTCCGCCCGGCGGTGTAAATCCCATGCGTCTGTTGATAGCGAATACGAATCCGACAAATTGGTTGCTCCTTACCTGTATCCGAACGAAGGATAGTGTACTAACGTTATACGGCTTTCGCAAACTGTTTGTTCGCCGCGCTTTACTGTATCGCGGTTGCGGGGGCATCAGCTAAATCGGGAGCAAACTCTCGCGCAGAACGGCGATTTGCGGCGGCATACTCCCCTCGCGGGCGAAGCCGGGAAACCCACCCCACCGAAAGCAGATTCGCAAATAGTCTACAAACGTCGTGCCGTGCCATTCATTGGCGACAAAGGCGTCCGCCGCGCCCTGCGGCAGTTCGATGCCGTAGGGCGCACCGCCGCTGATGTTGTCCTTGTGCAAGTCGTCTGGCGCGAACTCGAACATGAACGCCCCCATTTCTTCCGCGCCGTACTCCGCAACGTTGTTTTCCCAGTCCGCGAACTGCTCCGCGATGTAGTCCGTATCGAGCGGCTCGACCCAAAGCGCGTCGGCTCCCTGCCACGTTTCGCCGTCGCCGTAGCGTCCGGCAAGGCACACGCCGCCGACGTGCCGGTAGAACGCCCGAAGCGAAAGCGGCAACGCCCCGACAAGTTGTGTGAACGCCCGCGTTTTGTCGTCCGCCGCGTCGGTGTCGCCGAGCGTGGCAACGGAAAAAGGAATCGGTTCGCCGTCGGGATAAACGCCAAACTCGTAGCCGGTCGCGCTTAACCGTGCGGCGATAGTTTCGATGTTCGCCCGAACGCGGCGCATCGTTTCCGACGCTACCGCTTCTGCGTCGGCGTCCGCAATCGGTTGCCGGTCTTTGTCCACTCCGGCAAGCAGTTCCGCCCAAACCGCTTTGTGTTCGCCACCGATGTAACGATTCAGTAGCGTCATTTGGTTGCCTGTTCGTCGCCGAGGCGCGCTACGGCTTCGCGCCAAACTTCGGGGTTGCCGAAACGTACCGCCGCGTCCGCGCCGCAGTTTTCGAGAAGCAATCCGAGCATCAAGAGTCGTGTTTCGTCGCTCCAAAACAGTTTGCCATCAATCATTTCGATTTTGTGTGGGGTCAACTTGTAACGTGACCACGCCTCGTCGCCGTTCCATGCCCTCCCCTGCGCTTCGACATTCCATTCGCCCGACGCGGGGGTATGCGGTTCGTTTTCACTCATGTGCTTTTTCCTTGCTTTGGTCTACGGCAGGGCTATCAGTTCCTTCGTGCTTCCGGTCAAAATCTCGCAACCGGTCTCGGTGACGACCACCACGTCCTCAATGCGAACGCCGCCGAAGCCCTCGACATACGCGCCGGGTTCTACCGTGACCACCATGCCGGGGCGCATCACCACTTCGTCAATCAGACCGAGGGCGCGTCCGTCATGCACGACTCGCCCCAATTGATGCCCCGTGCCGTGCGGGAAATACTGCCCGTAGCCCGACGCTTCGAGCGATTTAGCGGCGACGGCGTGAATATCCTTGCCGACCGCGCCGGGTTTCACGGCATCAATCGCGGCGACTTGCGCCTTCAGAACGGCGTCGTACTGCGCCCGTTGCTTGTCCGTAGGTGCGCCGCCGACAACTACTGTGCGCGTGATGTCGGAGCAGTACCCGCCGAGTTCCGCGCCGAAGTCGAGTAGGATAAACTCCGGTTCGCCCGACGCGCCGATTATGCGGTCGCCCGGTCGCCCGTGAATCAGGGCGGAGTTCGCGCCCGACCCGACGATGCTGTCAAACGACAGGTGCGACGCGCCGGATTCGCGCATAAACACTTCCATCTTCCAAGCGAGCTCGCGTTCGGTCATGCCGGTTTTCGCCACGGTCAGAATGTAATCGAAGCACCGGTCAGCAAGCGCGACGGCTAAGCGGATTCGCGCTATCTCGTCGGCGTCCTTGAGAGCGCGAACCGATTCCACGTAGCCGGATTTCCCGATGAGCGGTAGGTTTTTGCCTTCGCCGTTCTCTCCATCCAGCGCGGTTCGCAGGGCGTTGAACGCTTTCACCGACAGGTGCGCTTCCTCGAAGCCCGCACCGGGAATGCCGCGCTTTCGTATCTCTTCTGCCGACGCTTTCGCCAAATCGGTTCCCTGTGGCTGAATCAAACGCTCGAAGCCGGGGACTTCTTTCGCCGCCTGTATTTCATAGCGACCGTCGGTGAAGAAAATCGCTTGCTCCTGCGTCACTATCACCAGCGCGTTGGAGCCGGAAAAGCCGGTCAGGTAGCGGCAGTTTTCGAGGTCGGAGACAATCAGGGCGGCAATAGCGGGATTGTTTTCGTCCGCTTCGGGAAGGCGTTCGCGCAAGGACGCGACGCGGTGGGGGTAGAGAAAATCGGTCATGCCGATATGTTACCGGCTACGGGACGCTTGCACAACGCTCACGGCGGCGGACACGCCGAGCAGGTACGAAGTCGCGCCAAACCCGGCGATTTGTCCGGCACACGCGGAGGCAATCACCGACACGCGGCGGAACTCCTCGCGGGCGTGGACATTCGACAGATGCACCTCGATTGTGACGACGGCGGGGGACACGGCGCGAACGGCATCCGCGATGGCGTGCGAGTAATGCGTGAAGGCTCCGGGGTTAAAGACGATGGCATCGGCGGTATCGCGGGCGGAGTGAATCGCGTCAATCAGAACCCCTTCGTGGTTTGACTGTATGCAATCCACGATTGTCACGCCGACCGTGGGGGCGTGGGCGCGAATGGCGGCGTTTATATCGGCGAGGGTTTGCGAACCGTACACGCCGGGTTCACGGGTTCCGAGCAGGTTCAGGTTCGCGCCGTGTAGCACTAAAACGCGGATGGGGGACTCCATAATACGTTACCCTTTCGGCACAATCTTCGCCATCATGACTTCGGTGGCGAGTTGCGCGTTGGCGTTGCGGGCTAAATGGCGGCGGAAAAGAAACAGCGTTTCAAGGGCGTCGCCGATCTGTGTTGGCGAGGCGTACCGTTTCGCGGCGTTCACCACGGCGGCACGGCGTTCGGCGTGGACTAATGGCGCGTCCACTCCGCGCACCGATGCGGTGAGCAGGTCGGCGTACCACGCGCATAGCACGTCCACCGCCCGCCCGATGTCGCCGCGAGCGGTTTTGTCGCCGCCTTCTTCTTCGGCTTCGCCCTTTTTCGGCTTCCCGGGTTTCGCGGCATTTCGGAAATCCTCGGCAAGTCGGAACGCCGCGACGGGTGGGCAGAACGCGATTCGCTCGGCGACATCGAGCAACGCCTCGCGCTGGGTGCGAATCTCCGGGGCGTCGGAGAGGCGAAACGCTTTGCCGGGTGCGCCCTCGGAGTACGCGGCTAAAACGCGGGCTTCAGCAGGTTCTACGTTTTTGCGCTCTATCAAGCCCTGCGTGATGGCGTCCACGGAGGCTTGCCGAAAACGAATCATCTGGCAACGCGACAAAATCGTCGGCAACACGGCACTCGGTGTGGGGGCGCACAGCACGAACTGCACGTAGGGCGGCGGCTCCTCCAACGCTTTCAGAAGCGAGTTTGCCGATTCGTCGTTGAATGTTTCCGCCCGCTCGAAAATGATGATGCGCTTCGGCGCGGCGACGGGCGCGTAGGGGAGCGATTCCAACACGCCGGGGGGATGACCGGGGCGCGACCAGAGTTGCCAGATGCGCGTGTTTTCGCCGTCGGGAGCGACGCGCTTCACGTCGGGGTGTTCGCCCGCGTTGATGCGGTGGCAGTTCGCGCACGATTCGCAAGCATCGCCGCTTGGCAAACGGTTCTTGCAAACTAACGCTTTGGCGAACTCGACGGCGGCGGTGGTTTTGCCGACGCCTTCCGCCCCGACGAACAGAAGCGACTGCGGTACGGTATCCTGCGTGATAAACGCTCGCAGGGCGGTGGTGGCGGTCTCCTGACCGATTACGGAAGCGAGTGACATTTTATCGTTTCTGCCCCTGCAAAAGTCGGGCGGGCTTCATTTCCCAACCCTTCCCGTTCCAAAAAGCCTTGTTGTCCTTGCGCGAGGCAAACGGGGTTCCGATCCGCTTCAGATAGGCAAGTGACGCCGAAACGATCCCCGTGCCGTCGTCCATCTCTGTCCAACCCGTACCTTCCGCAAACCGAGAATATGTTCGTGCCTCACCGTCTGCGTCAAGGTCATAGGGGCTAAGACGATAATCATCGAGCGAGAAGCGACCCCCTTCCGTTAGGTACGCAATGACCTCTTCATCGGTAAACATTGTGGAAGCGGTAAACTTTTCCTCGTTCATTACGTATAGGTAGGGTAAAGCCAAACCCTGCGGTGCGGAATGGCTATTGTGCACGGTTGCTCTTCTGTCGGTGCGTCTGAAACGTCATACAGGTTCAACATCCAGTAACCGAGGCGTATGTAATAATTTGTAGCCGTATAGTCGTCATCCGCAAATAGGATTCGGAAACCGCCCTGCGCGTAGCAAACATCGTCTTGTAGCCAGAACTTCGGCTCGTCCGATTCAGAAGGCTTGATTTCCATGCCCCACGTTACATGGCACTCGACGTTAATCTCAACGTCATACTCGCCCCCTATTGTGGGCGTACTGCCTGACCAAGTTGCTTTCGCGCTTCCTATGTACGAATCGAACCCAATCACACAATTGCCCGACAATTCGTGCCGAATGCTGGTAACGCGGATCGACATCGAATCCCTGCGTTTAGAACCGCTCGAACCGCTCGACATCCATCACGAATGTGACCGCCCCGCCGACTTC
>JACMIU010000579.1 GCA_014380985.1 Armatimonadota bacterium
ACGGCAAAGGCAGCGGTCGTCCCGGTGGCGGCGCACCGGGCGGCGGGGGCGGTGGTCGCCCCGGCGGCATGGGCGGCTTCGGTCGGTAAGTAAAAATCGGAACCACATTCCATATTCCCGACGGATTTTGAGAGCGCGACGGCACAACAATAATGGAATGTGGTTCCGATTTTTTATTTAAGCGTGAAATAGAAACGGATACGAATGGTTTATGTTCGATATTTTTAACAGTCTCCATAACGCGGCAATCGCCGATCCCCTGATGCGCAAAGAGCAGGATGCCCCGCCCGCGCCGTCGCGTCGCGCCGTCGCAAAGACCTATTCTGTACCCGGCGATCCCGTGCCCGGCGGCTCTCCGCACCAAGCCCCGCCCAACAAAAACGGCAAGCGTGTCGGTGGCAATATGCCGTTTAGCGAAAACCTTCGTGTCGCGTTCGGTGGTATTGCGGCGAACAAGCTCCGCGCTATGCTCACCATGCTCGGCGTGATTATCGGTGTCGGGGCGGTAATCGCCATGATTGCGGTGGGCGAGGGGGCGCGGCAAAAAACGCTCGACCAGATTAAAGCACTCGGAACCAACTTGCTGATTGGCGAACCCGAACGCCGCCGCATTGGACAAACACGCGGCAAAGCCGGGTCATGGAACCGCCTCAGCATGGAGGACTTGGAAGCGTTCAACGCGGACGATACCCCCGCCGTCTTGAACATATCGCCGGAAATCAGCCAACAGATTCAGGTCAAGTCGGGCAATCAAAACGCCGACACCAATTTGTTTGGCGTTTGGGCGGATTGGTTCGAGATTCGCAATCACAAGGCGAAAATCGGGCGTTTGTTCACGGCGGAAGAAGAAAAGAAAAAAGCCAAAGTCGTCGTACTCGGTTGGAGCGTCTACGAGCAACTGTTTCCGGGCGGCGAAGACCCCATAGGCAAACTGGTGCGGATCAACAATATCGGCGTGAAGTGTATCGGCGTACTTGCCCCGAAAGGCTCGTCCGGCGACCAGAACAACGATGATGTGGTAGTCGTTCCGGCATCTACCGCGCAGAAGCGATTGCTCAACTTCTGGCAAGCGCGGGTGCGCCAGTTCTCGGCGCAAGCCGTGTCGGAAGACAAAATGGGTGAAGCGCAAACGCAGATTGATCAACTATTCCGCAAACGTTACCGCGTCAAGCCGGGTGATCCGCCGACGATGAAGATTCGCTCGCAATCGGAAATCGCACAATTCGCCGACGAAACCGGTTCGACGTTCACGGCACTACTCGCTTCTATCGCGGGCGTTTCGCTAATGGTCGGTGGCATCGGCATCATGAACATCATGCTCGTCTCCGTCACGGAACGCACCCGCGAAATCGGCGTCCGAAAAGCCATCGGGGCGAAGCGGCGCGATATTTTGCTCCAGTTCCTGATTGAAGCGATGTCGCTATCCATCCTCGGCGGCATCATCGGAATCGCTCTCGGTGTGTCGCTCGCCTTGCTACTGCCGCGCTTCAACCCCGATATGACCACGGTGCTGAGTATGCCGCCCATCGTGCTATCATTCTGCTTTTCGGCGGCGGTCGGCGTGTTTTTCGGATTTTATCCCGCGCTCAAGGCGTCAAAACTTGACCCGATTGTCGCTTTGCGATATGAATAGGTAGGATTTCGGCGAAGGGTCGAACCTGACCCTTCGCCGATGAAAACACCGTCCGAAAACCCCGCCCCCATAAGCGAACGCGGCGCACTCTGGCACGAACTGTTCGGCATTGACCTGCGTACCGTCGCCCTGTTTCGTATCGCCCTCGCGCTCAGCCTCCTTGCCGACCTGTTTATGCGCTCGGTGGACATCGAAGCGTTTTACACCGATTTCGGCGTCGCTCCGCGTTCCGTGCTACCGGCGATGTGGAACCGCTCGGCGTTGTTTTCCTTCCACACGCTGTTCGATTCGCCCCTTGCCGTTGACTTGGTGTTCGCAATCAATGCGGTGCTTTTGTGTCTCCTTCTCGTCGGTTGGAATTCGCGGGCGATGGCGGTTGTCGCGTGGCTTTTCTTGATTTCGCTACAGTCGCGCAATCCGATGGTGCTACAAGGGGGCGACATTCTTTTGCGGTGTCTGGCATTCTGGGCGATGTTCCTGCCGCTCGGCGCATACCTATCGCTCGATGCCAAAAGGCGGTACGCCCCCCGGCTTCCCGGCGACGACCCGGCAAGACCGGTGCGGGCGTTCTCGTGGGGGACGATTGCGATTTTGGTGCAGACCGCGTGCGTGTACTGGTTCACCGCACTTCTCAAAAACGATCCGTCGTGGTGGCAAAACGGCTACGCGATTTATCTCGCGCTTAACATTGACTTGCTGACAACGCCTATCGGTAGGTATCTGGTCAACGTGCCGCTTGTCGCCTATGCGCTGACCTTTATCACGATTTGGATGGAGGCTTTCGGCGCGTTCTTCGCGTTTTTCCCACTTCGCAATGGGCCCGTTCGCACCGCAACCGTGTTCGTGTTCTGGTTCTTTCACCTTGTCGCCCTGCAATCCATGATGTATTTGGGGCCGTTCCCGTGGACGTGCGCCCTTGCATGGATTCCGTTCCTGCCGTCGTGGTTCTGGGACAATCTGGCGATTCGGTTGCGGCATCCGCGCCTTTCGGCGTGGGCGCAAGCCTACCTGCCGAAGCGCGGCGAACCAGCGAAAAACGAACCGGCACGCCGCCCGGTGCAACTGTCGCTTCCCATCGCCGCCGATTTCGTCGCCGCGTTCTACCTGCTCGTTATCCTGATGTGGAACTTTCGCACGGTGAACTTCGGCATGATTATGCGCTATTTTCCGATCACGTGGAACGCCGTCGCGGAAGTACCGCACGTGGATCAGTGTTGGGATATGTTTAGCCCGACACCGATGGCGGACGACGGCTGGTATGTGATTGACGGCACACTGCGCGACGGTTCGCACGTGGACTTGATGCCGTATATAGCCGGGTCGGGCGAACCGCCGCCGGTGTCGTGGGACAAGCCAAAGGAAGTCGGCAAGCAGTTCCGCGACGAACGATGGCGCAAATATATGCTCAATATGTGGGCAGGTTTCAACCGGTCGTACCGCCCGTATCTGTGCGCATACGTCGCTAAAAGTTATAACCGCGACCATAGCGGCGCGAAAGAGTTAGTCGCTTTAGAACTGGTATATATGAGGGAAACCACGCCGACCGGGTACGCGCCGATTCCGCCCCCGGTAAAGGTAACGCTTGATACGTGGAGTTTGCCGGGGTTCGCGCCAAAATCAGCGACGCCGGTGCTACCGCGTGTCCGGCAGGGTTCGGCAAGCGTACCAACCACCGGCAAGCAGTAACGCGGCAATAGCGAGTGCCGCGCCCGCGCCCAAACCGGACGCGAAAAACCCGGCTATCAGCGGCAGTAGCAATGCCGGAAGAGATACGGCGTTCAGCAAGCCGATGTAGGTGGATTGCTCCCGTTCCCCGACTGACTCTAACAGGTAGTTCGTGATGACCACCCAGTTTTCGACCACGCCACCCAAAATGAAGTACGCGGCATAAAACAGCCAGATGTTGCCCCCGGTCGCCGCGCCCGCGAACGCGAGCAGGGGCCAGAGCAAGGCGGCTCCCATCAGTAAGGTTAGGGCTTGCTTTGGACCACCACGGTCGGAAATCGCGCCCCAGATGGGCGCAAAAACGAGTAGTCCCACGGTTTGCGCGACCAGAAACCGCCCCGCGTCACTTTCTCGAATCGTGTCCGGCGCGGCGGTGCGAATGTAGCCCCACAGAAACGGCGCGGTAGCGAGAGACGCCGACGCCAACACCTGCACCACGGCAAGGCGGGCGAATGCCGGGCGTTCGGCAAACCGGCGCGGCAACGTAGCGAGGAATACCGTGAGCGATTGCTTCGGCACATCCGGCAGGTCGTCGTTCTGGGTGAGGACAATGTGCGTGGGCGGCTCCCGAATCAGCGCGATAAACAACCACGAAACGAACAGAAACAGGGCGCACCCCCAGATAAGCAGGGCATCGGCGACTGGAAAACGGATTCCGCTACCGCCGAGCAGGTACAGCACTACCGCGCCAACGCCGAGTTTGCCGACTCCGCTAATCGTTTGCGTCGCGGCGAACAGTGCGCCGCGTCGCCGCGCCGGAACCGTGCGACCGATGAGTGCCGTCCATGGCACACCGCCGCACCCATCGGCAAACCAACCGAGACCGTAGGCGAAAACCAACGCCCCCAGCGCAAGTTCGGGGCGCGCTTTTCCGAAGAAGTACACCACGACTCCGGCGAGAAGATAACCAACACGTCCCCAAATCGTCAGCAACAGTAAGATGGGTTTGTAGCGCGTGGCGTTTTGCAGATGGTGCGCGATAAACAGTTGCGGCAAAAAGTACGCGCCTTGCCGGAGCGCACCCATAATGCCGAGAAGCCCCAAACCGCCGCCAAGTCGGGTAACTATGGCGGGAAGGGCGGTCGCTGCGTCCAAAAATGCCGACCCGATAACAAAGCACGACACATCGCCGACCAACATCAGGAAATTATAGCGGGCATGGGGCAAAAGTTCGTCCGGCGAAACGTCGCCGGGCGCGAGCGGGGTAGCCGGAACGCTTTCGGTCACGGTTTGGCGGCGGGTTCGCCGCTCGCTTTAAGGGGCTTGAGCGACGCCAGTAGCGCAGGCATACGGTCGTCGAGCAAGACGTTTTCGACGAACGCGCCCGCCGCGAGTTGTAGCACCGCGTCACGCGGAGCGGTTTCGGGCTTGTCGCGGTATTTCGCGGGGATACGCTTCGTGCCGTAGAACGCGAGGCTTTGCTTTTCCATTTCCGTTTTCTGCGACGCCGTAAGCGTCGGGTACAGCACGGCTAAAATATTTTCCACGTACTCGCGCTTCGCCGCACCGATTCGTGCCAGCACCGCTTTTTGTTTTTCGATATACTTGGTTTCGACTTCGGGAGGAATCGGTTCGCCCGCGAGTGCGCCGGTGTGCGCTTTTTCCACGTCGGTTGCGATTTCGCGCATCGCGTCGTCGTCTTTTTTGCGCCGCTCCTTGTCGGTTTCGAGCGTTTCCTTGACCACGGTTTGTAGAGACTTTATCTGTGCGGCGTCGAAGTTCACCGCTTGTAGGGCGCGAAGCAAGGCAAGATCGTACAGGTTGCGACGCACGGCGTTCGCGTCCACGGTCACGGCAGGGGGGGCGGTTGCCGGGGCGGGCGGCGCGGTCTTCTCCTGCGCCCAAGCCGGAGAAAGAACGGCGGCACACACCACCAAAAGCAAAAAGGTTCGCGGTTTCACGGCTTCTATGATAACACGTTCCGCGCCCGTTCTCCCATCGCGTGAAAATCATTTTTTGGTGAAATGAAGGAGATTCGGGTCGGCACGGTCAATAGAAGGAGCGGAAACACGGGGCGCGTTCGCGTTGTCTGACAGGAAGCGTTTACCCATTTTCGGACAAACAGCCCCGCGAAGCGCGAAGAATCCGCGCCCGGTTCTAAGGAATACAAGAATGTTTTTACCCGGCTTCCCGCGCCTTAGCGGGGGACAACCCTCTTTTTATCGAACGGCACTCCTTGCGGCGTTCGCCATTATCACCGGAACCGCGATTGCCGGTTGCGGGGGCGGCGACGATAACCCGAATCCGAACCCGTCCGCGACCCCGAACACATCGGCGGAAGTGACCGGGCGCATCGTGGAAAGCACGACTTCGACCCTTGTCAGCGGCGCGGTGGTGCGATTCGGAGACCTTGCCGTGACAACGACTTCGAGCGGCACGTTCACATTCTCCGTGCCGGGCGGCGGCGGTAGCCGGTTGCTCACGGTAGAACTACCGAACGGTACGTACTACAATCTCGGACAGCGCAACGGCGTTTGTGTGGAGGCACTATCCTCGGCGGGTATCACCGTGGCGGCATCTGACTTAGAGGTCGGCGACCGTGTGAGCGTGGGCGAGATTCGCGTTTTCCGCACCGACGGACCGCCGCCGCCGCCGTGTAACTTCTAAGCGATTCGCAAGGCGTAAGGGCGCGAACGGTATATCCGTTCGCGCCGGAGCAGGGACGTATGGAAACCCCCGAACCAACACGCTGGTACATTGACCCGGACGGCGACGGCATCGTCTGGAACGTTGGCGATGCGGACAATCCGGCGAATGGTTTGCCGCATTCCGACCACGTAGAAATGAGCGGTAGTCGCGTGTCAGTGATTGTGCGCTACCGCGTGGACGAAGCACGGCGCGTATTCATCGAGCGTGATATTTTCTTCCCCCAACTGCGCATCCGTCAAAACGACGTGCGCGGCTACCTGCGCCGCGTCTACGACGACCGGCTACTTTTGCCGCGCTTTGTTATTGACGGCAAAGAATGGTTTCCCGACCGCGCACCGATTGAGCGCGTGACCTTTGACGGCGTTCTGACCTTACACTATGCGCCAAGCTCAGATGGTATTTGTTTCCGCCGAAGTATCACGCCGTCGCTTATGCAAACCGGGTTTGTCGAATCGTGGGATGTTGTGAACCGTTCGCAACGAACCTCTGATATTTTCCTTCCTCGTTTTGGGCTTATTGATAGCACCTTTGGCGTTGATGGCGATTTGATGATTTCGGTCAACAAAAACGGGAATGAGCCTATCCGCGTTGATGTATTACCCGGCGATTCGTTTTCTTTCCCCCTTGTTTTTGAAGCGGTTATTGTCAGTTTCTCGAAGCAGATTCCAAGCGGCCAAATTACAAGCAAAGATGCCACCGATGTCGCCCTTGTACGCCGCGACTTCGCCAACCGCATACAAACCGACCCGGCGCATATCGCTTTTTCTTGCCCCGACCCCGAAATCAATACGTTGTTCGCTTTTTGCAAACTTCGCGCCGCCGAATCGCTGTTTGAAACCGACCTGATGGGTTTGGTTCATTCGCCCGGTGGCGGCAACTTCTACGGCGGGATTTGGGCGAACGACCAGTGCGAGTACGCGAACCCATTTTTCGCTTTCCTCAACGACGCCGACACGACCGAAGCGTCGGTGAACTGCTATCGGCACTTCGCCAAACATATGGGCGAGGACTACGCGCCGCTACCGTCGTCGTTCGAGATGGGCGGGCATATGCCGTTCTACAAGTGCGGCGACCGGGGCGACGCGGCGATGATCGCGTCCGGCTTGTCGCGGTATCTGCTCGTGCGCGGCGACCACGACCTTGCCGCCGAACTGTACCCCGCGCTGTCGTGGTGCAACGAGTATAACCGGCGCAAAACCGATTCTCGCGGCGTCGTGCTTTCCGACACCGACGAATTGGAAGGTAGGTTCCCGACCGGCGACGCCAACCTATCTACGTCGGTTCTCGCCTACGACGGCTACCGGATGGGC
>JACMIU010000580.1 GCA_014380985.1 Armatimonadota bacterium
AAGGAGATTTTGGTTGCACTATCTGCCCCTCCTCGGTAATAAGCGAGTTTATTGGCAACGGTTTGAACAATACATTTGGAGGCATTAACGCAAATGATTCGGTTCGTTTATTGAAAGATTTGCCGGAAATTGCATCTGATACGTTTCAAACAAAGCGGAGCTTCCTCATCAGGAAACATCGTTTGGACTATGACCAAGCATCAGTTTCTGAATACGAGGGAACACACCGTCACCCGTTAGACCGTGTGTTCACTTACCTTGAAGCGTTGCACCGAAAAGGCGACTCGGTTCCGCACTTTTCAGCAGTCATCCATGATAGCGACCTCGCGTTGTGATTTGCCGTTACCCGCCCCAAAACGAGTACGGCGTAACGTCCAGATACAAGCCGAGCAGATGCCACAGCGAACCCGCCACCATTTGTCCCAGAATCAAGCCCAAAAAGAACGGCAGGGCGTCGCGGTACAGACGCACCCCGCCGTAGCGCAGGATAAACAGTTTGATAATCCACGCGAACAGGAGCGGCATCCAAACCAGATTCATGCTCCACGACGACGAAATGGCAAACCCAATCGGGTGCAGGGGCCACCACGGTACGCGAATACGAAGCACCATCAGTAGCACCGAGAACGCGAACCCGCCCACGATGGCGAGTTGCCCGAAAACGTTCGGCGGTTGCGGGCTTTGCAACCAACTGTTGAGCCGGTTATAGGCCTCCGAGGCGAATATCGAGCCGTTGCCGAACTTCGCCTGTGTGCCGTAGGCGTAGGCGCAGTGCAGGAATGCCCAAAACGTGGCGAGTGTTCCGACGATTCCCGCCGCCACCAGACACCAGAACAGGGTGCGCTGGCTACTGCGAAGGTCAGCAATCGCCTTTTGCCCCTCAATCATGCCCGGCTGGGGGTGCGACCGGTACGCACGGTTGAACCAGTAGAAAAACGATAGCATCGTCAAATCTTGGGCTTTGAAGGCAGGTGTCCCAGCGACGCGGGTCATGATGTGGTCGGGCCCGGAAAAGTGCAGGTCGTGAACCGGGGGCCCGAGTTCGGCACGAAGGCGCGTCACCGCGAGCGACAGGGCGAAATAGATAGCGAACGCGGTTGCGGCGATACCCGGCGACATTCCCGCCCAAACCGTGCAACCCACCAGCCCTGCGAACCCGATCAACGCGCCAATCGCCGCGGTACGGTATGAGAACGCTTCGTTTTTGTCATCCACTTCCGACGGTTCGCCGAGTATCTGTTTCCAAACTTCGGCGAAATACGGGCGACCGTTCCACAGCAGAAACACGAGAATCGCCAGATAGCCGCCGAACGATTGCTCGCGCACAAACGGGAAGTCGGGCGTCACATCTAACGCGAACTGACGCGAGACAATCAGTTGCGCTTTCCAGTACAGGTAGAACGCCCAGCAGGAGAACAGCAGGTCGAGTGGGAGCAGATAGCCTAAGCCAATCACGAACGGGTAGAACGAGTAGCAGGTAAAGCCGACCGCGTTCCACGGGCGGGTGGCGAAAATGCCTTGTCCTTCGACGTTTGTGTGCTGGACATTCAAGGACGGAATCGAGGGGTAGAAGTAGTGAAGACCGTTCACGAGTTCAACGGCGACGCACAAGCCGAAGCCGATCCAGAACAAACGGCTCTTCCAAAGCCTCGCGTCGGGATCGGTCATCTGAAGCGGCATCTCCATCACCGGAAAGGGAAGGCGTTCGCGCTCCTGCCAACCGCGCCGTACCAAAACGTTGAGGCACTGCATCACCCAAAGAAGCAAGCCGATAAACACCGTCCAAAGCGCGACCGGTTTGAGCCAGACGCCGTAGTTTTCCGGGCGATACAGGTTCGCGTTGCCCGCGTAGTAGCCGGTCAGCGCGTCTTTGTCCGATACCATGAGCGGCGTCGGTAGGTACGCGCCGAAGCGTCCTAAAAAGCCGTTCGCACCGTTATCGAAGCGGTAGGGGTGTCCGAGCATTTGGATCAAACCGGGAATCGAATCGTGACCGGCAAGCGCGGAACCGAGCGTTACCATCGTGTATACCGTGAGTAGTTCGGCTTGCGACATCGCGGCACGAGGGGCGGCGCGGCGCACCAAAGCGTTCAGCAGAAGCAACACAATCAGCGTGAAAAAAGCGTTGGCGAACAGCGAAATCGTGGTGAAATACGGGCCGCGTCCGACCTTCTCGGCGAGAATCACCCACCAAACATTGGCAACGGTAAGTGGCAACCCGACACCAAGGGCGTACCCGGCGCGTAAGCGGTTCGCGGGAACAGGGGGCGCATCTCTTGCGCCGGTCGTGCCGACATCGGCGCGGGCTTGCAGGGAATCCATACGGCATATATTCGCGGTTTCGGCGCGATATTCCTGCGTGTGCGGGGATGGAACATCCCCGCACGGCTTTATGCCAACACGGGAAGCGAGATCGGGCGACGATGCCGGGGCGCGTCCATAAGTTGCCGCGAATCGTCGCGCTCGATCACGTTGTACAGCGGGTCACGCTCCACGGGGTCGCGCCCCGCTTCCACAATCATCTGCACCAGTTGCTGTTGCGTCAGGTTTTGCGACGTAGACTGCTTGTCAATCTCGTGCGTGATTTCGTACTCCACAATCGTGCCATCAATATCGTCCGCACCGTACCACTGCGCCGCTTGCGCTACGGGAGGCGTGATCATAATCCAGAACGCTTTGATATGCGGGAAGTTATCGAGCATCAGCCGACCGATGGCGACCGCTTTGAGGTCTAAGATGCCGGTGGTCGGCGGCAGGTGCGACAACTTGGTTCCCTCGGACGAGAACGCGAGCGGAATAAACGTCAGGAAGCCGTTGGTTTCGTCCTGTGCCTCGCGCAGTTTCATCATGTGAATTACGCGCTCCTCCAGCGTTTCAATGTGACCGTACAACATCGTGGCGTTCGTATGCAAGCCGACGCGGTGCGCCGTTTTCGCGGTTTCGAGCCACTGCGCGGCGGTTTCCTTGCGCTCGAAAATCGCGTCGTGAACGCGGTCGGTTAGAATCTCCGCCCCGCCCCCCGGAAGCGATGACAAGCCGTGCGCCTTGAGTTCGAGCAACACTTCGGTCATCGGCTTTTTGGCGAGTTTCTGAATCTGGAGCAGTTCGACCATCGTGAACGCCTTGATATGCGCGTCGGGGCGCGTCGCTTTAACGGTATCCAAAAGTTCAAGGTAATAGGAGTACGGCAGGTTCGGGTGGATTCCGGCGACCATATGTATCTCGGTCACGGGGATATGCCGGGTGCGGGAAAGTTTCTCGCGCACGTCGTCCATGCTCATCGTGTACGGCGCGGGTCCGCCTTTTTGCGCGTAGAACGAGCAGAACTTGCACCCTTTGTTGCAAACGTTGGTGTAGTTGATGTGCTGGTTTCGCACGTAATACGTGTTGTTGCCGTTCTTGGTTTCGCGCACCAAATTGGCAAGCGCACCGATACCGTTCAAATCGTCCGATTTCCACAATGCCAAACCGTCGTCAAATGACAACCGTTTGCCTTCCATCACTTTGTCGTAGATAGGGGCGAGCGGCGAACGCGACAGATATTTATGCGCGATGGTCGGGCTGAGCGGGGCGTTCGGTATATTTTTCATGGTACGTTTCTGGTGCGGGCTTTTTTGTTGAACCCGTTCACTTTATGATAATATCGTACCCGCGTCCGCTACCGGTGTCAAGCACAGGATTATTCGTTTTCGCGGGAATCAAAAATCGTTTAGGCAAGGCAAGCGAAAACATAGGTACTTATAGTACAATGGTGGTGCGACATTAGGAAAACGATTTCCGCAAGTGGCTCAATTTACACCATCGTCTATCTTGTTCGCGTCGCTTCAGGAGGATGCCAATGACTCGACATCGTTTCGCCGCCACGGTTGCGGCAGGAATTGCTTTTCTCGGACTGTTACCCCATTCTGCAACTTTCGCGGCGGGCTTGTTCAGCGACCTTGCCGATGGCGAAGTTTCCGCCTCGGTTGCGGCGGGCGGAATCGTGGACGGCGGCGGCTCGGTGGGTAGCACCGGCCCCGCCGTGATACGGTCGGGAGGGCCGAACGGCGACGGTAACGCCGGTGGCAACACCTATAACAACGTCGTGTTGCCGTTTCAATTGCCGTCGCTGGGCGCGGTTGCCGCACCGTTCACCGGCGCGACGTTCACTGCGTTCAGCGCGGGCGGCGACAACATTTTCGGAAGTGCCAACATGGATTTGTATGGGCTTGGCGTTCGCACTTCGCCCACGATTTTAGGAAGCGATTTTTACTTGGGCGGCGCACCCGACACTACCGACGCCATCCTCATTCAAGACAACTATCGCGGCACTGTCGGTGGTTCGTCTCCGGCGGACGGAACGGCGTTTAGCACCAATGCCACTGGAGACGCCGCCCTGCTTGCTTACCTGAACGTGCAGTACGCGAGCGGGGCGAACGCCGGAAATTATGTGTTTCTGCGCGTTAGTCCCGATAACACCGATATTTTCTTCAAATATCAAAGTTTCCACGCCGCCGATGACGCGAACGCCGCCGTGCGCCCGGTAATCACGTACACGGCGGCAGTCGTCGTGCCGGAAACGGGGGCGTTGCCGCTCCTACTAATGGGCTTAGGGTCGCTACCGCTCGGAATCGCGCTACGTCGCCGTTTGGCACACTAATTGCAGGAGAAAACGTTTGCGGGGCGTTTTTTAAACGCGCCGCAAACGTTTTACTTTATTCAACGACGAAAGAGAAATAAATGCGAATTGTGTTAAAACCGGGCGGGCTAATCATTGTCCTGATTGCCTTCGGAATCTTGGGTGCGATTCTGCTCAGCCGAAAAGAAAGTAGCACCGCTCCCGCGTCCGCCGCCCCGGCGATTGCTGCGACCGTGCCTTCCCCGACTGCGCCGACTCCCGCACCGACGTCGGTGGTGAACTCCTTCAGAACGCGGATATGTCCGGCAAAGATGCAGGCAACGACTTGCCGAGCGGGTGGGGAAGCACGTGGTCGGAAGGAAAGCTCCCGGTTATACGGCGTGACGAGTCCGAGTCGCACTCGGCTCCCGCGTCGCTTTTGCTTGATACGCAGGGGGAGTCCATCAAAGCGTTGGTGCAGAAGGGACGTGTAGCGTCGCCGTGCAGTTCGCCAACGGCGAGTGGAAGCCGGTCGGCTTCCAGCACGTCGGAAGCCTGATTCCCGCGCCGGAATGGCAGTTCCGCGAGGATATTATAAACGTGCCGGAAGGGGCAGTACAACTCGGCGTACTGCTTTACGTGGATGGCAAGGGCAAGGCGTGGCTCGACGACATTGCCGTTACCCGCGAACCGTGATTAGCCTTTCGGCGGAAGCGTCAGAATCACCGCGCCGTTCTCGGTAATCGCTATCGTATGCTCGAAATGACAGGCAAGCGATCCGTCGGCGGAAACGATTGTCCACGGGTCGCCGTTGACGTGTGCGATGTCGGCGTTGCCCGCGTTTACCATCGGCTCGATACAGAACGTCATTCCGACCTGCAAAACCTGCCCTTCGCCGGGTTTACCCCAGTTGGGAACATCCAAGCCCGGCTCATGCGGCACGCGCCCGATGCCATGCCCGACCATTTCGCGCACCACGGAAAATCCGTTTTTCTCCACGTGCCGTTGCACCGTGTAGCCGATGTCGCCCACCGTGTTGCCGGGACGTGCTTGCGCGATTCCCATAGCCAACGCTTCGCGGGTCACTTGAATCAGTTTCTTGACCTTGCCGCTTGCTTTTCCTACGGGAACGCTAATCGTCGCGTCGGCGCACCAACCGTCCACGGAACCGTCCATGTCCAGCGAAACCAGATCGCCTTCCTTCAGGACGCGCCGCGCATCGGGGACGCCGTGAATCACTTCGTCGTTGACACTGATGCAGGTGTGGTGCATATATGGCACATCGGAAAACGAGGGCTTGTAGCCGTGAAGTGGGGCTTTGGCATCGTACCGCTTCAGCACGGCGGCGGCGATGGCATCGAGTTCGAGTGTGGTGGTGACGTTCGGCACAATCGCCGCCGCCATCGAACGCAGGGCGACGGCAACCACTTCCCCGGCACGGCGCATCGCCACAATTTCGTCTGGAGTTTTTAAGCGCATTTTACGAACACGTTATACCACTTCGAGCATCACGGTTGCCCGTGCGGCGACGTAGCACAACAAAGGCGGCAACTCCCGCGCCGAGCAGAACAAACGTGCCACCCTCCGGCACGACCACCGGGATTATCGCGCCGCGAAGCGTGTATGACCCCATGTCGAAATACTTGGCGGTGGTGTCGTAGGTCGAAGCATAGCCGCCGAAACTGGTGATCTCCGCGAAATAATCGCCCGCGCCGAGCATCGCGCTAAACGTGCTGGACATCGTATCGGTCGCCTCCAATCCGAACGCAAACGGTGTAGCGCGGTTATCGGCGCGGTACAGGTTGAGCCGGGAACGAAGGGTCGCGCCGGGCGCGGCGACACCGGGCGTTATCCAGTCGCCGCCGTTGGCGAGGTTTAGCGTCACATCGCCGGGGGCGGCGAGCGAAAAGCGGAAAAAGTCGCGGCTGTAGTTTTCGATGCCGATAGGGTTGGGGGCGGACTCGGAAAGCGGGACAATCACGCCGCCCACCGAATCGAGAAGCGAACCGGTGAGGGGAAGCGCGGTCGCGGTGTCGAACGTGTTACCGCCGCTACCCGCGAGACTCAAGCCGGGGTTGGAAAGAATCGTCGCCACGTCGTTTTGGAACGCGCCGCCCCCGCCACCGAACGTTCCGACGCGCCATGTGCCGCGCTGTGAGTTGTACGTGGTTCCCATCTGCGGAGCGTAAGAGCCGTCGCCGGTCGCGCCCCCATTCGTGCTGTACGAGTTGCCGGGGTTCAGGTTGTAGTCGGTTTGATGCCACAAGCCGAAGCCGTGACCTGCCTCGTGCGTGACCGCTTCCGCCACGGCTTTGGGTTGATTGTTACGCAGATTGAGCGGAAACGCCCAGTTCGTGTGATAGCCCGAACCGGCGGCGTGCGCGTCACGGAACACATCCACATACGACACGCCGCCCGCACCGGCGTTGTACCAAGCGTTGTTGCCACCGATGATGGTTTGCATCACCCGCGCCGTGGTGTCGTAATAGTTTTGGCGGCTGAGGTAATCGGTTGGAGCGAAGCCCGACGGATCCACCGTAGTCACGTTCACATCGAACGCGGCGTATTTTTCGGCGACCCGCGCCCATGCCTCGGTCAGTTGCGCGGATGTGCCGGTGTAGGCGGGAACCGTGCCGGGGGGTCTGCCCGCCCAGTTGCCGGAGTACGTAAACCCGTCGAAATTAAGATAGACCGTGTAAGGCGCACCGGGGCGACTGCTCAGCGCGGGTGCGGGCGCGGATGCGACCGACACCGGGGCGGACGCTCCAACGAAAGTCGCCTCGGCGGCATCTTCGCAAAGTGAACAGGCTTGCACATGGGAAACAAGGGAGGAAACAAAAAGGGTGAGCGAGAACGCCGGGGTGACGCGCAAAAGGTAACGGAGCATGGGGAGGATACTTTCTTTCGGCAAATACCGCCGGGGAGCGGCATGGTTCAGGGATTCTCTATTATAATCGGAAGAAGAACGCGGATGCAAAAGGTCAACTATCGTTTTTTTGTCACGCCAACACGGTCGCAAATATCGGCAAGCGGGCAAACCG